>JBQGOU010000079.1:0-11618 GCA_052086865.1 Cellulomonadaceae bacterium | reverse complement strand
CCTCGGCACCGGCCGTGGCGGCGGCGGCGCACACCTCGGCCGCGACGCCGTCGTCCGCGACGACCACCACCAGGCGGGTGTCCCCGGGCGCGAACCCGGCGACCGTGCGCGTCACGGCCCCGCGACCGCCGTCGTCGAGGGTGGGCAGCGAGACCACGACGGTGACGCCACGGAACTCCTCCACGAAGAAGCTGCGCTCGGCCTCGGGAATCAGCGCCCCGTGGGGCCGCACCACGACCTCGCCCGGATGCACGGCATGCTCAAGCGGACCCGCCGGGTGGACGCGGCGCGGCGCGGGGTTGCCGTGGATCGGGGAGCTCATCGCCCACCAGTGTCGCGCATGCGCGACGGAACCGGGATCACGCCGTCCCGCTAGCCTGGGCATCGTGACGGCTCCCTCCCCCTCCGCTGACCTTCCGGGGTCCGAGGCCGACCTCGGCGCGCGTCCGCACGTGCGCCTGATCGTCGCGGTCCTCGTCGGCGTCGGGGCCGCGGCCGCGCTGACCCTGGCGGGGGCCGGACGCTTCGCCCCGCTGGGCGGCTGGATCACCACAGCGGCGGTGTACTGCGCGTGGACCTGGGCGAACATCGCGGGCATGGACCCCGGCGCCACCGCGTCGCACGCCACCCGCGAGTCCCCCGGCCGGGCGGCGACGAGCCTGCTGCTGATCTGCGGCGCGCTCGCGAGCCTGGTCGGCGTCGGCTTCCTGCTCTTCGGGCAGGACTCCGCGATCGCGGCCCGCGCGCTGTCCGCAGCCGTCGCGTTCTGCGCAATCGTCGCGTCCTGGTTCACGCTGCACACCCTGTTCGCGCTGCGCTATGCGCGCGAGTACTACACGGGGCCCGACGGCGGCATCGACTTCCACCAGGACGAGCCTCCGCGGTACACGGACTTCGCGTACGTCGCCTTCACCGTCGGCATGAGCTTCGCGATCTCGGACACCGACGTCGGGTCGAGCGCGATCCGCCGCGTGGCGCTCGGGCACGCGATGCTCTCCTACCTGTTCGGCACCGTGATCGTCGCGGCGCTGGTGAACCTGGTGGCGGGGCTGTAGGTCCGGCGTCTCGGCTGGCTAGACCAGTCCGGTGGTGTCGGTGGCGCAGACGCGGAGGCGGTGACCGTCCGGATCGGTGGCGACGAAGGTGTATCCGAACGCCAGCTCTGTCGGTTCGAGCGCGATCGGCACGTTGGCTGTGGTCCAGGCGGTGTAGAGCTCATCGACGGTGCTGCGGTCCACATTGCTGAGCGAGAGTTCGCTGCCGCCGACGTGCGGTTCGGCCTTCGGGTCGATCTGGTCGGCGGCTTGCAGGCCCAGGGTCACCGTGTCGGAGAGGGCGAACACGGCGAAGCCCTCGAAGGTCTTCAGCGGCTCCGCGCCGAGGACGGCTCGGTAGAACTCGGTGCTGGCCTCCACGTCGGAGACGTAGAGGATGACGCTGTTGGGGCTGAACGCGGGCATCACGGGTTGTTCCTTTCGAGACATGGCGACGGCGGGGTCCGCATCGCCGCTGCCTCGACGGTACGAACCATTCATGACACCTTCTGTCATATACCTGCGATGATGGCGAGACGCGTGCGGACCGGTTGCTGTCGATCATCTGGCTGCTGCGCGCCCACGGCGGTCTCTCGACGACGGAGCTGGCCGAGCGGCTGGACGTGTCCCGGCGCACGATCCTGCGTGACGTCGAAGCACTGTCCACTGCGGGAGTGCCGGTCTACTGCGAGCGAGGTCCCCACGGCGGTGTGCGCCTGCTGCCTGGCTACCGCACCGATGTGACCGGGTTGAGCAGCGAGGAGAGCCGTGCCCTGTTCGCGGGGGTCACCACGTGGGGCGCGGACTCTCTCGGGCTCGGTGACGCGCTCGCGTCCGGGCTGCGCAAGCTCCTCGCCGCGGTGCCCGAAACGCACCGTGATCAGTCCACCACAGTCGCCGAGCGCATGGTGATCGACCCCCAAGGCTGGCTCCCGCAACCCGAGCAGGAACAGAACCGCACGACGTTCCGCACCGTCCAGGACGCCGTGTTCACGCAGCGCCGCGTGCGCATCGGGTACCGGCACAAAGCGCGATCCTCCACCAGGGTCGCGGTGGTCGAACCGCACGGGCTGGTCAGCGCGGCCCGCAGCTGGTACCTCTGCGCGACGAACGGCGGGGAGCTGGGGTTCACGAAGCTCTCGCGCATCGACCACGCCGAGGTGCTGCCCGAGCCGTGCACCGGCGAAGCAATCGATGTGGCGGCCGAGTGGCGGGCACATCGCGAGAGGTTTCTCGACGGCTTCACGGCCGTCACCGCAACCGCTTGGGTTCGCGACACCAGATGGAGCGACG
This sequence comes from Cellulomonadaceae bacterium, assembly GCA_052086865.1. GTDB lineage: Bacteria > Actinomycetota > Actinomycetes > Actinomycetales > Cellulomonadaceae > Flavimobilis. The sequence continues at coordinate 9,291 of JBQGOU010000079.1, read as the reverse complement.
CGCACGAATGGGTCATCCGAGCCGTTGAACGGGAACCACCCTCCCCGCCACCGGAGCCTGCGGGCTGGAGCTTCCTGAAGCTCGAGTTCGTCGATCATCTCCACGCCATGACCATCCTGCTTCGCCTCGGACCCGACGCCCGCATCGTCAGCCCCACGACTCTGCGCGACGACCTCACCGCCTATCTCACCGCCACTCTCGACCACTACGCCGGCTGAGGTGGACGCGAGCGACGGCCGTGTCAGTGGCTCGGTCTAGCGTGGAGGACATGAGCAGGAACGCCGCCCCGAGCCCTTCGCGACCGCTGTCGGTCGCGGAGATCGTGGCGTTTCGTGACCGCCTGCTGGCCGCGCCGGTTCCGGTGGACGAGGCGGAGCTGGTCGACGTGCTGGGCGCGCTGGAGGACGTGCGGTCAGCCGTCGACGCCACGCAGGGCGCGGCGGCCGTGGCCCTGGACGGGGCGGTCCGCGCCCGAGAAGCGGGCGCCGGTGTGCCCGAGGACCGCCGGGGTCGCGCGGTGGCCCGGCAGGTGGGGTTGGCCACGCGCCGTTCCCCGTGGGCGGGCGGGGGGCTGGTGGGCACCTACCGGGTGCTGCACGCCGAGATGCCGCACACGCTGGCTGCGTTGCGCGCGGGCCGGCTGAGCGAGGTGCGTGCGAGCGTGCTGGTGCGGGAGACCGCGTGCCTGCCCCTGCCCGCGCGCCAGGAGGTCGATCGACGACTGTGCGCGAGCCCGGGCACGTTGGCCGGGTTGGGCACCACGGCGGTCGCAGGGCGGGCCAGGGCGCTGGCCGCGCAGCTGGACCCCGGAGCGGTCGTGGCCCGCAACTCCCGGGCCGTGGCTTCGGCGAACGTGTGGGTACGTCCCGCGGTGGACGGGATGAGCTATCTGACCGCGCTGCTGCCCCTGGCTCAGGGGGTGGGGGTGTTCGCGGCGCTCAAGGCCGCGGCCGACACCGCCTCGGCACAAGGCGAGGCGCCACGCTCGCGTGGGCAGATCATGACCGACGCCCTGGTGGCCCGGGTGCTCGGACAGGAGTCCGACGTGCCGGTGGTGCCCGTCACGGTGAACCTCGTGCTCTCGGACGCGACCCTGCTGGGCGCCGGGTCCGAGCCCGCCACGCTGCTGGACGGCGACGGGCTGGGGCGCGGGGCCGTCCCCGCACAGGTGGCCCGCACCCTGGTGGCCAACGCGATCGAGGCCGACGCCGTGTGGCTGCGCCGCATCTACACGGGCGAGGGCGGTGACCTGGTCGCCACTTCCTCTCGCCAGCGCTTCTTCGCGGACGGGCTTGCGGCCATGCTGCGGGTACGTGACCAAGGGCTGTGCCGCACCCCGTACTGCGACGCGCCCGCACGGCACCTGGATCACGTGACTCCGGTCCGCGACGGTGGGACGACGGATCTGGGCAACGGTCAGGGCCTGTGCGCCGGGTGCAACCTGGCCAAGGAGTCTCCCGGATGGGACGCCCGCACGGGCGCCGACCCCGCAACGGGGCGACATCAGGTGACCACGATCGCCCCGAGCGGACATGCCTACTCAGCCCGCGCGCCGGCCCTGCCCCGCGCAGCCGCGCCACCCGGGTCAGGAGCACAGCTCTCGACCACCACCCACAGCCCGCTCGAACGCGCCATCGAGGTGGCCTGGTGCCGCGAGGCTGCGTAGAACCACCTGGCGGACGGCGTGCGGTGGCATCAGGGTGGACGAGTACCGTGGGCCCCGCGAGGCGGCCGGCCTCGTCGCCGAACGAACCTCGCGGAGAACCACCATGCGTCACAGCACCGACCGGATCCTGACCACCCACGCCGGCAGCCTGCCGCGCACCCCTGAGCTCATCGCGGCCAACGAGGCCCGCGAGTCCGACGCGAACATCGCCGGCTTCCCCGAGCTGCTGTCCACCGCGGTCACCGACGTGGTCGCCCGCCAGCGCGCCGTCGGCGTGGACGTGCCGAACGACGGCGAGTACGGCAAGGCCATGAGCTCCGCCGTCGACTACGGGGCCTGGTGGTCCTACTCCTTCCAGCGCACGGGCGGGCTCGAGCTCGACACCTCGATGTCGTGGATCACCGAGTCCCAGGAGTCCGCGCCGGGCGACGTGCGACTGACCGGCTTCGGTCACCGCCGCGACCGCACGATCTTCGCCGAGGCCTACGCCGATCCGGAGTCGGGCATCTTCACCGGCGGCGCCGCCAAACCCTTCCCCAAGTGCGCCGGGCCGCTGACCTACATCGGCCAGGACGCGATCGCGGCCGACGTCGCGAACCTCAAGACCGCGCTTGAGGCGACCGGCACCGAGGAGGGCTTCGTCACCGCACTGTCCCCCGGATCGGCCTCGCGCATCGGCAACGAGTACTACGCGAGCGACGAGGAGTTCCTGTACGCGTGGGCGGACGTGCTGCGCGAGGAGTACGTGGCGATCCTCGACGCCGGGCTCGTCCTGCAGATCGACGACCCGTCGATCGCGGAGAACTGGGACCAGATCAGCCCCGAGCCGAGCGTCGAGGACTACGTCGCGTTCACCCGGGTGCGTGTGGACGCGCTGAACCACGCGCTGCGCGGCCTGCCGCAGGACCGCATCCGCTTCCACCTGTGCTGGGGCAGCTGGCACGGCCCGCACACCACGGACCTGCCGATGAAGGACATCGTCGAGACCATGCTGCGGATCGACGCAGGCGCCTACTCCTTCGAGGCCGGCAACGTCCGCCACGAGCACGAGTACCGGGTGTGGGACGACGTCACGCTGCCCGAGGGCAAGCTGATCCTGCCGGGCGTCGTCTCGCACGCGACGAACGTCGTCGAGCACCCCGAGCTCGTGGCCGAGCGCATCGAGCGCTTCGCCGTCCGCGTGGGCCGGGAGAACGTCCTCGCCTCGACGGACTGCGGGCTGGGCGGACGCATCCACCCCCAGATCGCCGTCGCCAAGCTCGAGAGCCTCGCCGCAGGCGCCGAGATCGCGTCGCGGCGTCTGTGGGCCTGAGGCACTGAGCATGGCCAAGCTCTACTACCGCTACGGGGCGATGAACAGCGGCAAGAGCACGTCGCTGCTGCAGGCCGCCCACAACTACGAGGAGCGCGGGCACCAGGTGCTGCTCGCCAAACCGCACGTCGACACCAAGGCGGGGGCGAGCATCGTCTCGCGCCTGGGGGTCGTGCGGGAGGTCGACTACACCCTCGACGCCGACGACGACGCGTACCTCACGTTCCAGACCCACCGCGAGCGGGTGCAGCACGCCTCGGGCCGGGACGTCAGCTGCCTGCTCATCGACGAGGCGCAGTTCCTCTCCGCCCACCAGGTCAACGACCTGCTGCGGATCGCGACCCTCGACGGCATCCCGGTGATCTGCTACGGCATCCGCACGGACTTCCTCACCACCGCGTTCCCGGGCAGCCGGCGGCTGCTGGAGATCGCGCACAGCCTCGAGGAGCTCAAGACCATCTGCCGCTGCGGGCGCAAGGCGATCTTCAACTCGCGACTCGTCGACGGCGCACCGGTGTTCGCCGGCGACCAGGTGGCGATCGACGGCGTCGAGGTCACGTATGAGTCCCTGTGCGCCGCGTGCTACCTGCGCGAGAGCGGTGGGCGACTGACGGACTAGGGCATGAGGCACGTGTGGGAGGCTCGAGGCACCATAGCCCCATGGACGAGCACACCCCATCCGCGAGCCCCCGCTGCTTCGGCGACGGCGACGCGCTGTACGAGGCCTATCACGACGATGAGTGGGGCGTTCCCGTGCACGGGGAGGCCGCGCTGTTCGAGCGGCTCGCGCTCGAGGCCTTCCAGTCCGGGCTGTCCTGGCTCACGGTGCTGCGCAAGCGCCCGGCCTTCCGCACGGCATTCGCGGACTTCGACCCCGAGACCGTGGCCGCGTTCACCGAGACAGACGTGGAGCGGCTGATGCAGGACGCCGGAATCATCCGCAACCGCCGCAAGATCGAGGCGGCGGTGACCAACGCCCGGGCCATCGTGGCCCTGCACCGTGCGGGCGGCTCGCTCGACGAGCTCGTCTGGTCCCATCGTCCGCCGCCGGGACGCCCGCGCCCTGGCACTGGTGCGGACGTCCCCGCCCAGACGCCGGGCTCGGTTGCGCTGTCGAAGGACCTCAAGGCGCACGGCCTGGTCTTCATCGGCCCGGTCACCGCCTACGCCACCATGCAGGCCTGCGGCCTGGTCGACGACCATCTGACGACCTGCCCCGCCGTCGCGCCCTGAACGGGTCCGTTCGGGCCCGCTACTGCGGTTCGACAGGCCCGTCCTGCCCGGCGACGAGCTGACCGCAGGAGGTCTCCTGGGCCGTGGTGACGGCCGGGTCGTTCGGGCCGGCACCCTCGGCCACGACCTGGGACTCCCCGTTGGTGGCCAGACCCCCACCCCGGCTCAGCTCGACGGCAGTCCGCGTCACCGTGAAGGTCGTGCCGTCGTCCTCGCTGACGGCGTTCAGCCCCGCCAGCTGCAGTGCGCCGCTCTCCTCGACGCACCCCACGCCGGTGCCGTAGCCGGTGAAACCCTTGTCGAACGTGTAGGGCTCGCCCTGCTCGTTCTCGGTCACCGTGACTGCGCAGCCCCCGAGCGCGAACAGCGCCACCGAGCGGCCGGTGTCCACGAGCGCGATCGGCGTAGGGTCAGCCCCCACAACGGCGACGACGGCGCTGGCCGGCTGCGGGCTCGCCGAGTCGACCGGCGCGCTGAACGTGGCACCGGACGCCGTCGTGATCCCGAACGCCCGGTCCGCCCCACCGCTCAGCCAGGCCTGGTCGGGCTTGCCGTCGCCGTCGACGTCGACCACCTCGACGCTGTCCGCGCCGGCAGGCACGCCGTCACCGGCGGCCGGGCAGCCCACCCCGGTCTCCTGGGTCGGCTGGCCCGTCTCCGGTGTGGTCGCGCCCGTCGGCGCCTCGGTGGTGGTGCTCGTCGCAGACGCCGCGGTGGTGGCGCTCGGCGACACCTCGTCACCCGCCCCGGAACAGCTCGCCAGGACCAGGGCCGCGGCAGCCGTCAGGGCCAGGAGCGGACCTGACCGACGGATCGCTGGAGTGCGGTGGGCTCGCATGCTCGTCGTGGTTCTCATCCCTCCGGTCTACCGCTCCCCGGGCCGGCATGCATCACGGGGCAGAGTCACGGGCCGCAACGCCGGCGTCGAGCGCGTCGAAGGTCGCCAGGCCCGCGCCGATGATTCCCGCGCGCAGTCCGAGCGCCGCCGGCACCACCTCAGGGACGCTGACCACCCGGGCACGCTCATGCAGGCGTGCGCGCAGCGGGTCGAACAGGACGTCGCCGGCCTGGGCAAGGCCACCGCCCACGATCACCAGGGACGGCGAGAGCAGGCTGATCGCGCCGAGCAGCCCGAGGGCGAGGGCGTCGACAGCCTGCGCCCACACGGCGTCGGCGACCTGATCGGTGCCCAGCGCCGCGACGACGTCGATCGACGTCGCCCCGGCCAGGCCGGTGGCCCGGGCGTAGTCGGCGCCGATCGACCGCGCGGACGCGTACGCCTCCAGGCAGCCCCGCTGCCCGCACAGGCACCGCCGCCCCCCGGGATGCACGGGCACGTGACCGATTTCGCCGGGTTGGTGCAGCCCTCCGGTCACCGGGCGCCCGCCGACGACGATCGACGCGGCGATGCCGGTGCCGACGAAGACCGCGAGGAGGTCGGCGACGTCCGTGCCGGCCCCCCGCACCCGCTCGGCCAGCCCGGCAACCGTGACGTCGTGGTAGACGAAGACCGGCAGTCCGAGGCGCTGGGTGAGCTCGCGCGCAACCGGGGCATTGCGCCACCCGAGGTTGGCCGCCGTGCGGACCACGCCGTCCACCACCACGCCCGGCACGCCGACGCCCACGGCTCGCACCCGGGGCCTGGCCTCGGCCTCGACGCGGTCGAGCAGGCCGCAGCACAGATCGCCGATCACCGCCACGGTGGCCGCGCCGTCCCCGGTGGGGGTGGGCGCCCAGGCGGCCGCGACCACGTGACCGGCCCTGTCCACGATCTCGGCGCGTGCGTTGGTGCCCCCGATGTCGAGGGCGATCACCAGGTCGTTCACAGCCCCTGCCAGACCGGCTTGTGCTCGTCGCAGTGCCGGTAGTAGTCCGCCAGACGCAGCTCGGCGGCGGCCGCGTCGTCCAGCAGCACACTGACATGCGGGTGCAGTTGCAGGACCGAGGCGGGGCAGAAGGCGCTGACCGGGCCCTCGACCATCGCGGCCACCGCACCGGCCTTGCCGGCGCCGGTCGCGATGAGCACGAGGTGCCGGGCGTCGAGAATCGTGCCGAGCCCCTGGGTCAGGACGTGCCGGGGGACGTCGTCCAGCCGGTCGAAGAAGCGTGCGTTGTCGCGGCGGGTCTGCTCCGTGAGCGTCTTGATCCGGGTCCGGGAGGCGAGCGAGGAGGTCGGCTCGTTGAAGGCGAGGTGCCCGTCCGTGCCGATCCCCAGAAGCTGCACGTCCACGCCGCCGGCGGCCGCAATGGACCGCTCGTAGTCCGCGGCGGCGACCGCAAGGTCGAGTGCGCCGCCGTCGGGCCCGGACACCTGGTCCGCCGGAAGGTCAACCCGGTCGGTGAGCTCTCGGCGGATCACCGCACGGTAGGACTGGGGGTGGCCGGCAGGCAGGCCGACGTACTCGTCGAGGAGGAAGGCGCGGGCATGGGCGAAGGACAGTCCCTCCTCCCGGTGGCGGCGCACGAGCTCGGCGTAGATCGGCAGCGGTGAGGAGCCGGTGGCCAGGCCGAGCACCGGGGTGCTCACCCGCCCCAGCAGGTGCTGGATCGAGTCGGCCGCGAGCGCGGCGAGCTCCGCCGCTGCGTGCCGGATCACGATCTCCATGTGCGATTTCCCTTCAGCCCTTGACGGCGCCGGAGACCAGCCCCGAGGTCATGCGGTTCTGGACGATGACGAAGAACACGATGACAGGTAGCGCGACCATCAGCGCCCCCGCCATGACGCTCGGCCAGTCGATGGCCGCGTTGGACTGGGTCGTCAGCCCGCGCAGCCACAGCGGAACCGTGCGGTTCGACGGGCTCATCACCACGGTGGCGAGCGTGAACTCGTTCCACGCCTGCAGGAAGGCGTACACGCCGCATGCGACCAGTCCCGGGGCGAGCAGTGGGAACGTGATCAGGAAGAACGCCTTGGTGCGCCCGCAGCCGTCGATCATGGCGGCCTGCTCGAGGTCCGCCGGGATCCCCTCCACGAACCCGCGCAGCATCCACACCGTGAAGGGCAGCACCATCGCGACGTACAGGAGAGTCAGTCCGGCGATCGAGTTGAGCAGGTTCCAGCCGTCGAGCATCCGGTACTGGGAGATGAACAGTGCCTCCGCAGGGATCATCTGCACCACGAGGATCGTCATGATGAATCCGCGCCGCCCACCGAAGCGGTAGCGCGAGACTGCGAGCGCGGCCAGGAACGCGAAGACGAGCGCCACCGCCACCGTGAGGCCGGTGACGACCAGGCTCAGGCGCATGGAGTTCACGAAGCTCGCGTCGAAGACTCGGCCGAAGGCCGAGAAGTCCCCGCCGAACGGGACGAAGGTGGGGGTGGCGGAGCGCACCTGGGCGGGGGTCAGGAACGCGGAGTTGACCATCCAGTACACGGGGAACGCCCAGAGCAGGGCGATCAGCACCCCGGCGACGTTCAGCGCGGTGCGGCGCATCAGCTCTCCTTCCCGAGCTTGCGGACGTAGCCGATGGTCAGCAGGAGCGTGAGCAGCAGCATGAAGATCGCGACGGCGGAGGCCATGCCGTAGTTCGACTGGCCGATGCCGAGGTTGTAGATGTAGGTGCCCAGCAGGTCGGTCTGGCTGCGCAGGCCGCCCGCGCCCTGCAGGTAGTAGATCTGGGCGAAGACCCGCAGGTCCCAGATGATCTGCAGCAGGCTGACGACGTACACGACCGGCATGATCGTGGGCAGCGTGATGAAGCGGAAGCGCTGCCACCCGTTCGCGCCGTCCAGCTGCGCCGCCTCCAGAACCTCCTCGGAGACCTGGGTGAGCGCCGCATACAGCGAGAAGGTGACGAAGGGGACGCTCATCCACACCACGATGATCGTCGCGACCAGGTAGAAGGACAGGGGCGCCAGCAGCCACGAGTGTCCCGCGAAGCCGGTCAGGCCGAGCTGGACCAGCAGCCAGTTGATCACGCCGTACTGGGCGTCGAAGAGCCACTGCCAGACGGTCATCGCCGCGATGACGGGCATGGCCCAGGCCAGCAGCAGCACCGTCTGGAGCACGAGCCGCACGCCGGTGGCGAGCTTGGTCATCAGGACGGCGAGCGCCATGCCGAGCACCATGGTCGCCCCGGCGTTGACGAAGCAGAACGCCAAGGACCGGGCGATGACGCCCCAGATGACGGGATCGGTGACCAGCCGGACGTAGTTGTCCGCCCCGACCCATTCGGGCGGCGCACCGAACTGCTGGGCCAGGCCGAACTCCTGGAACGACATGACCAGCTGGCGCAGCAGCGGGTACCCCAGGGCAAGGACCAGCACAGCCGCAACCGGCAGGGCGAGCAGGTACGGCACCATCCGGCGGCGGGTGCGGGCCAGGCGGACCTGGCGGTCGAGCGGCGCCAGGGGCGCAGGGCGCCGGGGGTCCGTCTCGAGGGGGGTGATGGGTGTACTCATCGGCTCCTCCGGCCGGGGGGGGGGGGCCCGCCCCCCCCGGCCCGGTGTGGTGGGACGTCAGCCGTTGAGCGCCGACTCCAGCGCGGCGTCGGCCTCGGCGGCCGCCGTCGCGACGTCGGTGCCCTGCGCGATCTTGGCGAAGAACTCCTCCATGACGCGGGACTGCTCAACGGCGGACCAGTTCGGTGCCGCCGGGGTGAGCTTGGCGTTCTCGGCCGCGGCGAGCGCCGCCTCCGCGAACTGGTCGTCGCCCATCAACGAGTTGAAGTCCGAGTTCGCCGGGCCCAGGCCGTTCTCCGCGAGCAGCTTCTGGTAGTCGTCCGAGAAGATCAGCTTCATCAGCTCCATGGCCAGGTCCTGGTCAGGGGAGGCCGCGGAGACCGCGATGTTGGAGCCGCCCGCGAACACCGGTGCCGCCCCGCCGTCGACGCCAGGCAGCGCCAACGCGCCGACGGTGTCGGTCAACGACTCCTCGATGGACCAGCGTGCCCAGCCCGGCGCCATGAACATCGCCGCGTCACCCTCGTTGAAGGGCACCCACGCCTCGGCGTCCTCTCCGTCCTTGGGCGCCTTCGTCGCGTTCTCGTACAGGTTCTGCAACTGGGTGAGCCCCTCGATGCTCTCGGGCGAGGACAGCTTGCCGACCCACTGGTCGCCCTCCTGCACCGCGATGTCCCC
>JBQGOU010000078.1:0-11790 GCA_052086865.1 Cellulomonadaceae bacterium | reverse complement strand
AGGGCGACCCGGAAGGAGGCGCACCCCCGTGACGGAAATCTTGCTCCTCACCCCCGCAACCGGCGCTTCCGCACAGGTGCTGCCGGCCCTCGGCCTGCTCAACCACCGTGTGCGCGTGCTCCCGATGGAACCCTCCGCGCTGGTTGACGCCCCCGATTCGGACGTCATCCTGCTCGACGCCCGCCACGACCTGGCCGGTGCGCGCACCACCTGCCGGGTACTGCGCGCCACTGGCCTGACCGTGCCTGTTGTCATCATCCTCACCGAGGGCGGCCTGACCGTCGTCACCGCCGAGTGGGGCGCACGCGACGTCGTCCTCGAGTCCGCCTCGCCTGCCGAGGTCGAGGCGCGCCTGCGCCTCGCGGTCGAGAGCTCGGGCGGGACGGTGGGCGAAGAGGTTCCCCAGGAGATCTCGACGGGTGACCTGGTGATCGATGCAAGCGGGTACACCGTGCGCGTCCGCGGGGTCCCCATCGACCTGACCTACAAGGAGTTCGAGCTCCTCAAGTGCCTCGGTCAGCACCCGGGCCGCGTCTTCACCAGGGCTCAGCTGCTGCAGGAGGTCTGGGGCTACGACTACTACGGGGGCACCCGCACGGTCGATGTGCACGTGCGACGGCTGCGCGCCAAGCTCGGGCCGGAGCACGAGCAGCTCATCGGCACGGTCCGCAACGTCGGCTACCGCTTCGACCCCCCGGGCGCTCGCCGCGCCGCCCGTGCGTCCGGCGACGCCGATGAGGTGGAGTCCCACGGTGCGGGGGCACCGCGTCAGGCTTCCGCCCGGTGAGCTCGGACTTCAGCAGCGTCCTGATCCCCGGCCCCTGGTCGCACGACTTCGTCTCGGCGAACGGCACGCGATTCCACGTCGCCCACGCGGGCGGTGAGGACAGGCGTGCACCGCTCGTGGTGTTCTTGCACTCGTTCCCCCAGTTCTGGTGGGCATGGCGTCACCAGCTCACCGCGGTCGCCGACGCCGGGTTCCATGCCGTCGCGATGGACCTGCGCGGCGTCGGCGCCTCGGACAAGCCGCCGCAGGGCTACGACGTGCCCACCCGGACGCGAGACGTGGCGGGCGTGGTGCGCGCACTCGGCGCGGAACACGCCGTCATCGTCGGACATGGCTCGGGGGCCCTCGTGGCCTGGGCGATGGCGGCCTACCAACCCGCGCTCACCGCTGGTGTCGTGGCGATCAACGCCGCGCACCCCGCCCGGTTGCACTGCACAGCGCGCGAGACGCTGACCCGGTCCGCCCTGGCGCGCCTCGCGTTCCTGCAGCTGCCCCAGGCTCCCGAGCGCGCCTTCACCGGCAAGGGCCTGACCCGCACGCTGCTGCAGGAGTGGTCCGCCGGACGCTTCACCGACGACGAGCTCGACACGTACGAGTCCGCGATGACCGTGCTGTTCGCCGCGCACTCGGCCACCGAGGCGATGCGTTGGCTGTTCCGGTCCTCCTTCCGCCCGGATGGTCTGCGGTTCCGCACGCGCATGCGCCGGCCCGTGGACGTGCCCGTGCTGCAGATCCAGTCCCGCGAGGACCCGGTTGTGGTCCCCTCGACCGCGGCCGTCGACGCGGCGGCGTTGTGCCGGGACTACCGGCTCGAGTCGGTGCCCGGGGCCCATTTCGCCCCGGAGGAGCAGGCGGACGCCGTCTCCGGGCTCGTCACGGAGTTCCTCGACCACCCTCGCCTGCGTCTCAGCCAGTCTTAACCAGTCGCTGCGCCAGCTTGGGGTCGGTCACTCCCACCCCGTAGGAGGGGCACAGGCGGGCAATCGGGCAGGCGCCGCATGCGGGCCGCCGGGCGAAGCACACCCGCCGGCCGTGGAAGATCAGCCGGTGCGAGACTGCCGTCCACTCCGGGCGCTCGATCAGGTCGCAGATGGTCTGCTCGACGCGGACGGGATCGGTCTGCGTCGTCCAACCCAGGCGCCGGGCCAGCCGGCCGACGTGGGTGTCGACCGTGACCCCCGGAACGCCGAACGCGTCGCCGAGGACGACGTTGGCCGTCTTGCGCCCCACCCCGGGCAAGGTGACGAGCTCCTCGAGCGATGCGGGCACCTGCCCCTCGTAGGCCGACACCAGCCGCGTCCCGATGCCGATCAGCGCGGAGGCCTTGTTCCGGAAGAAGCCCGTGGGCCGGATCATCTCCTCGAGCTCGCCCAGATCGGCGTGCGCATACGCCTCGGCGTCGGGATATCGGGCGAACAGCGCCGGGGTGATCGAGTTCACGCGCTTGTCCGTGGTCTGCGCCGAGAGCACCGTGGCGACCAGCAGCTGCAGCGGTGTGCGGAAGTCCAGCTCGCACCGCGCGTCCGGATAGGCCACCGCAAGCTCGCGGTTGATGCGCCTGGCCCGGCGGACGAGGGCGCGGTGCGTTGGCGGGCCGTCCTGCCCCGGCATTCTCGAGGTCACGGTCCCAGCGTAGAGCGCCTCCTCGCATGCCACCCGCCCCCTCGGGACCTTGCGCCTGCGGCCCCGCGCCCGGTGATGAGGCAGAATGAGACCGACCTCACTGATGGACTCGACGAAGGACTGCTCGCGTGGACGACGCCGTGGCGCTGGATGCCCCCCTGTTCGCCGGACTCGGCCCCGACGAGTCGAGGCCCCTGCTGGACTCGATGAGCGTCGTGGACCTGCCCCGCGGGCAGATGCTCTTCGACGAGGGCGAGCCGGGCGACCGGCTGTACGTGATCCGCGAGGGCAAGGTCAAGCTCGGGCGGCGGGCGTCCGACGGCCGCGAGAACCTCCTCGCCGTGCTGGGCCCCGGCGAGATGTTCGGCGAGCTCTCGTTGTTCGACCCAGGTCCGCGCACCCTGTCCGCCATCGCCGTTGCGGACACGACGCTGTACGAGCTCGCTCACCAGGAGCTGGTGCGCTGGCTCGAGCTGCACCCGCAGATGAGCAAGGTGATGCTCGGCGCGCTCGCCCGCCGGTTGCGCCGGACCAACGAGAACCTTGCTGACCTGGTCTTCTCGGACGTCCCGGGACGTGTCGCCAAGGCCCTGCTCGACCTGTCCCAGCGTTTCGGCGAGCCGCTGTCGGACGGCCTGCGCGTGGCACACGACCTGACCCAGGAAGAGCTTGCCCAGCTGGTCGGAGCGTCCCGCGAGACCGTGAACAAGGCTCTTGCGGACTTCTCCGCCCGCGGCTGGGTGCGCCGCGAGGGACGCGCAGTGGTGCTCCTCGACATCGACCGGCTGGAGCGCCGAGCCCGCTGAGCCGCGCCGCGGTCCGCGCCACCCACCAGGCCACGGGCCGGGCCATCGAGCGCCGTCAGGCAGGTCGGGGGCTCAGGCTGTCTTCGAGTTGCCCTGGTAGTAGACGTGGCCACTGCCCGCCGGATGCTGCTTGGTGGGCGGGTTCGACGGTTCTCCGGCCCCCGCAGCGTAGTAGTCGTCCGGAGCCGCGAAGGTGGGCAGGTTGCACTTGGGGGCAGGGTCCACCGTCTGCGGCGTCTCGTTGACGTCGACGATCTCCAGGGAGGACTTCGTCAGCTCCTTGTCCTCGGTGACATCCGTCCAGGTCTCGGAGAACAGGTCGATGCCGATGACGTTGGCGGAGATCGTCGTCGAGTCCACCTCACGCTCGACGTCGTAGGAGAGCGTGCGCTTTCCGCCCGCGTCCACCGCGGCCGCGGTGATCTCCTCCTGCTCCGCCCCCGTCGGGACCTCGATCTTCGACGGTGCCTTGCCGCTCAGCTCACCCGCCTCGTCCCGCGGAAAGTACCTCGTGACGAGGTCCTCGTAGTAGGCGCGCGCCTCCTTCGTGACCAGGCTCAGGTCGATGACCGTCTCGATCACCTCCTGCGTCCCCTGCTGCTCATACGTCGAGTGTGTGACGCCGGCGCCGAACACCCCTGCGGCCAGACCCCCACCCGTGTCCGCCCGGCGCGCAGTGCTCAAGGCGAGCGTGTCCGCAGAGGTGACGATCTTCTCCAGGCGCCCGTCCGCGCTCCAGGCGGCGGAGACCGAGGTCGTCCCCGCCCACTCGACGTCGGCACCCCCCTTGAGCTTGTCGGTGAGCTTCAGCCCGGCCGCGGTTGAACCGGAGAACGTGGCCAGCACCACGAGCCCACTGGAGTCGGTCGAGGACAGCGTCGCACTGGTGGTGCCGTCCGCACCGTCACGGACGGTCTTGGCGGTCTTGGACTTGACCTTCCCGCTGACCTCCCCACCGACGATCGTGCTGGCCGGCCCGCTGACGCCCGCCGTCACCTCCATCTCATCGGACTTCGTCCTCGAGTCCGCGATGACCCGGTACTGCGGCTCCTCGTTGCGCAACTCGGTCAGATAGGCGAGCGCATCGGGATAGTCGCTCGTGCGGAACTCGCCCTTGTCGAAGACGCCGTCGTTCATCTCATCGAAGTTGCACTTCTTCTTCGAGTAGCACCCGGACTTGGCATCGATCGACCCCACGATGTTGTCGATCCGGTTGTACTCCTCGTACCACTCGGCCCAGGACTGCGCGTCCTGCATGTCCTTGAACTCGTACGTCGTGTCCGTCTCCGCGTTCCGCACCATCCAGGCGCCGAACTGGGCGCTCACGCCCAGCTTCGGCTTCCCCGGGGTCGAGTAGCTGAGTGAGATCCCCCCGCCCTTGCCGCTGCCCCGCAGGATGTGCGTGCGCACCCGGCCGTCACTCAGCGTCTCGAAGAGCATCCCGTGCGATGAGGTCACCTTGTAGAACAGGATCTGCGTGGCCTGATTCTGGACGGAAGAGTGGCTGGCGACCACGCAGTCCTGCTCCTTGGCGGAGTAGATCCGCTTCATGCAGTCGCCCAGAGGCACACCCGCCGCGCGCCGATCCGCACCCGCGTCGGCCCCCGTGTAGCTGCGCCACTCAGCCTGGCACTCGACGGGCACCGGCAGGATCGAGCACCCGACCTGTGCCCTCGGGTCGCTCAGGGAGACCTCCCCGCCGGACGGCATCGCATCACGACAACGTTCGTCGTTCGGATCGTCGCTGATGGTCTGCGCGGGAGCACTCGCCACCCCACCGCCGTCCCGGACAGCCGAAAGATCGAGATCGTCGAAGCCCGAGAACACCCGCTTCCGGGACACGAAATCGGAGCCGAACTGCTCGTCGGCCCCTGGGTCGCCGAGCTGCTGCGCCTCAGCCACCGGCTCGACTGCCTTGGCCTCGTCCCCCTCGCACACCACGGCGGCACCGCTCGACGCACCGGCCGCAGCCCGCGCCATCTCACCGAGCGAGCATCCGAGCATGGCGCCGACGGCGGGTGCGGCCAGGCATGCGGAGGCCACCAGGGTCACGACGATGGTGATGATGCCGACGTTCTCGACGCTGGCAGCACCGCGGTCCGAAGAGCTCATGGCCCAGAACCTACGAAGACGACGCCACCCGGCCCAGGGCCCCTGGGCCCGGCGCCGGGCCCAGCCGCGCGTCCCGTCTGGGCCGACGGACCCGGGACCGAGGTCCGCGCCGGCGCAGCACCACAGGCGGGGGCGTCAGCGCCCGGCAGCCACCCGCGCCACCAGCTCCACCTCGACCGGGGAGTCCAGCGGCAGGACCGCGACCCCGACTGCGCTGCGCGCATGCGTCCCGGCCGGGCCGAAGATCTCACCCAACAGCTCGCTCGCGCCGTTGACGACACCCGGCTGACCGGTGAACTCCGGGTCGCTCGCGACGAACCCGACGACCTTGACGATCTCGACGACCTGGTCGATGCCGCCGGCAAGCGCGGCCAGAGCGGCCACGGCGTTCAGGGCGGCGGTCCGGGCAAGGTCATAGGCCTGTTCGGGGCTCACCAGGTCGGGGCGCTCGCCCACCTTTCCCGTCACCGGCAGCGTCCCGCCGACGAACGGGAGCTGACCGGAGGTGTACACCTGGTCGCCGGTGCGCACGGCAGGGGCGTAGGCGGCCACGGGCGCGGCGACCTGCGGCAGCGTGATGCCCAGCGCGGCCAGACGGTCCGATGGCGTGGTCACTGCTCGCCCGTCGGCCGCTTGAGGTAGGCGACCAGGTTGCCGCCGCCGTCGGGCCCGGGCACGACCTGGACGAGCTCCCAGCCGTCGGCCCCCCACTGGTCGAGGATCGCCTTCGTGGCGTGGATGATCAAGGGGACCGTCGCGTACTCCCACGTGGTTGCCATGCCCCCGAGCCTAGCCGCGCGGGACCACAGGCACACACAATCCGCACACGGTGCGCCAGTTCTTCAGCCCACGCCGTCGGGAGCACCGCCTATTCTGGTCAGCATGCCGCAATACGTCCGTCGCTCCGGCCGCCAGGTCAACATCGTCCAGGCGCTCGCGATGCTGCTCACCTTCGTCCTGCTCGCTGTGACAGGAGGCCTGCTCACGGCCGGCCTGGTGCTGCCCCTTGCGGCGGGTGCCAGCACGGTGACGGACGAGACCGTCGCCGTGTTCAACTCGCTGCCGGACGAGCTGACCCCCGGCCCCCTGTCGCAGAAGTCGACGATCTACGACAAGGACGGCAACGTCCTGACCACCTTCTACGCCGAGAACCGCACGGTTGTGCCGCTGGACGAGATCTCGCTGCACATTCAGAACGCGGTGGTCGCCACGGAGGACAAGCGGTTCTTCGCACACGGCGGCGTCGACATGGAAGGCGTCGCCCGAGCGCTGCTCGTCAACGTCTTCACTCTCCGCAAGGAGGGCGCCTCGACCCTCACCCAGCAGTACGTGAAGAACGTGCTCATCGAGCTGGCCACCCGGGACAACGACAGGATCGCGCTCGAGGAGGCCAACGAGGACAGCGCCGAGCGCAAGATGCGCGAGGCGAAGCTCGCGATCTCGGTCGAGAAACAGATGTCGAAGCTCGAGATCCTCGAGCGCTACCTCAACATCGCCGCCTTCGGTGCCTCCGTCTACGGGGTCGAGAGCGCCGCGAACTACTACTTCGGTAAGCACGCCTCCGAGCTGAGCATCGTCGAGGCCGCGACGATCGCCGGCATCACCCAGGCGCCCACCAAGTACGACCCGGTGCTCAACCCCGAGAACAACACGGGCCGGCGCAACATCGTGCTCGACCGCATGTACGCCCAGGGGTACATCACTCGCGAGGAGCACGAGGAGGCGCGCGCCACCGCGCTGGAGGACATTCTCAACGTCACCCCGACCGCCAACAGCTGCGAGGCCGCGGGCGGCGGGGCCTACTTCTGCTCCTACGTGACCCAGGTGGTGCTGCAGAACGCGGTGTTCGGAGACACCATCGAGGAGCGCCGGGACCTGCTGCTGCGCGGCGGGCTCGAGATCCACACAACCCTCGACTCCGGGATGCAGCAGGTTGCTGACGCGGAGCTGCGCAACACGGTGCCGGAGGACGACCCGAGCGGCGTCGGTGACGCACTCGTGTCGGTCGAGCCGGGCACGGGCAAGATCCTGGCCATGGCGCAGAACCGCACGTTCGTCGCCAACAGCGACAACGCTCAGGACCGTCAGACCTCGGTGAACTACAGCACCGACGCTGCACACGGCGGGTCTCAGGGCTTCCAGGCCGGGTCGACGTTCAAGGTCTTCGTCCTGGCCGAGTGGCTCAAGTCCGGGCGCACGCTGAACCAGACGGTCGACGCCAACCGGCACACCTGGAAGTGGACCGACTGGAACGCCCCCTGCCCGGAGGCCAAGGTCCGCGGCGCGGAGGACTGGAACCCCAGGAACTCGGACGGGCAGGGCACCGGCCAGCGCACGGTGCTGCAGGGCACCGAGACGTCGATCAACACGGTCTTCGCCAACATGCAGAGCCAGCTCAACATGTGTGACATCGCCGCGACGGCCTACGACATCGGCTTCCGACCGTCGGCAACGATCGACGCCGGGCAGATCAACATCATCCCGTCGATGACACTCGGTACGCAGAACACCTCCCCTCTCGCGATGGCCTCCGCCTACGCCACCTTCGCCAGCGGCGGCACCTACTGTGAGCCGATCGCGATCACCTCGGTGGTGGACTCGAGCGGGAATGACCTCCAGGTTCCGGAGGCCAACTGCCGCAAGGTGCTCGACGACACCGTCGTCAGCGGCGTGAACTACGCGCTGCAGCGGGTCCTGACGGACGGCGGAGCGAAGGCCTCCCAGCTCGCCGACAACCGACCGGCAGCGGGCAAGACGGGATCGACGAACCTCAACATGCACACCTGGTTCGTCGGCTACACCCCGCATGTGTCCACCGCGGTGTGGCTGGGTTACCCGAACCGCAACAGTCCGATGCAGAACATCACGATCAACGGCCAGTCGCACCGGTGGGTGTTCGGATCCACCCTCGCGGCACCGACGTGGAAGCGATACATGGACACCGTTCTCGCCGGTGCCCCGCTGGACGGCTTCGGTGACGTCTCCGACGAGGCGTTGAACGGCAAGCGCGCAGTCGTTCCGCGCGTGTGGGGGCGGTCTGTCGCGGAGACGCAGCAGGCGCTCACGGACGCCGGGTTCTCCTCCACGGTGGCGAGCGGCCAGGTGTACTCCCAGGCTCCGGCGGGAAGCGTGGCCTACACCTACCCGACCGGTGAGATCCCCGTCGGGACCACGATCACGATCTACGTCTCGAACGGTCAGCCCGCACCCGTGGAGCCCGAGCAGACGGAGCAACCGGAGGGCGACGACTCGCCCGACGAGGCACCCTGATCGTGGGGCCCTGGACGAAGACGCTAACCGCTGCTGCCGCCGCCGGTGCGGCCGGGCTCGCCTGGGCGCGGGTGGAGGCGGAGCTGTTCACGCTGCGCGAGTACACCGTGCCGATCCTGCCGGCCGGTACGCCGGACGTGCGCCTGCTGCACCTGTCGGACCTGCACCTGACTCCCAGCCAGCACCGCAAGATCGCCTGGGTGCGCTCGCTCGCCGAGCTGGAGCCCGACGTCGTGATCGACACCGGGGACAACATGGCACACGTGGACGTGCTGCCCAGCCTGCTGCACGCACTGGAGCCACTGCTCGCCTTTCCGGGTGCGTTCGTCATGGGGTCCAACGACTACACGGCGCCGACGCTGCGCAATCCCGCGCGCTATCTGCTGCGTGACTCGAGTACGGATGCGCCACCTCGACGCGAGGCAGTCCAGCTCCCCGCTGCGGACCTCTCGCGCCACCTGCAGGATGCGGGCTGGAAGGATCTGACGAACCGCCGTGACGAGCTGCAGGCCGGTGGCGTGCGGGTGTCTCTCGTCGGCGTCGACGATCCGCACCTGGACCGCGACGCCTTCCCGTCCGCGTCGGGCGAGGACCACGGGACGGTCCACCTCGGCGTGACGCACGCACCCTACCGCCGGGTGCTGGACGAGATGTACGCCGACGGCGCGGATCTCCTCCTGGCCGGGCACACCCACGGTGGGCAGCTATGCGTTCCCGGACTCGGCGCACTGGTCACGAACTGCGACATCGACCGGGCCCGCGCCAGCGGACTGCACGGGTGGCCAGGGGTGCGCCCGGATGAGTTCGGGGGCCAGGACTCGACCTGGCTGCACGTGTGCGCGGGGCTCGGGACCTCCCCCTACACCCCCGTGCGGTTCGCGTGCCGGCCGGAGGCGAGCCTGCTCACGCTGACCTCGCGCTGAGCGGCCGCACCGGTTTCGTCTCCGGGGCCCTTGTCGGCTATCCTGAGCAGGCCCTACGGCGCACGGCGCTGGGATCCCGCTCACTGCAGCGGTCCCGCAACGCGAGGCGCAGGGCAACCGGGGTGTGGCGCAGCTTGGTAGCGCGCGTCGTTCGGGACGACGAGGTCGCAGGTTCAAATCCTGTCACCCCGACACATTGACGAAGGACCGGCACGCATTTCGCCGGTCCTTCGTCATTTTGTGCGCACGAGCCTGGTCAAGAGCCGTCGCTCGAGAATGGGGGACGGCTCCTGTCACCCCGGCGCGCCCCGCCACCCGATGACGGCGATTACGGCGGATGCGATCACCACGGTTGCGCCAGCGACGTAGCCGAGGCCTGCGAAGCCGGTTGCGGCCATGATCATCCCGGACGCGGCTCCGCCACCGGCTCCGGCAAGGCTCATCAGGGTGTCGGAGAGCCCCTGCACCGTAACCTTCTCGGTGGCTGCGACGTGCGCGACCACCATGGTCGGTCCTGCAACTGTGGCAGCGGACCACCCCAGTCCGAGCAGTATGAGACCGATGGTGGTCAGCCGATGGTCGTGCCCGCTCAGGCCGGCGACGAGCACGGCCACCAGCAGGATCGCCATGCCGGCGAGGACGACGGCTCGGCCGCCGAACCGGTCCGTCGCAAGCCCCATGACCGGAGCCAGCGCGAACATCCCCGCGATGTGCAGGCTGATCGTCAGGCCAATCACGGTCACCGAGGCGCCGTGACCGTCCAGGTGCAGCGGCGTCATCGACATCACGGCAACCATCACGGCGTGGGCGACGACGATGCCGATCAGGCCCGCGGTCGCGACGGGGCGCGCCGTCACGGCCCGCCACGCCACGCGAAGGCCGTCACGAGACCGTGACGTCGCAGCAGGTCCCGAGATGCTCGGAGGTGCCCCGCTACCCGTGCCAGTGAGCTCGGCCGCCAGCAGATACGGGTCCGGGCGAAGCCCGAACCACAGCAGGCACATTCCGCCCGCCATGCCTACGGCCCCGATCACGAACAGCCCGGAAAGCTCCGGCACCCCGATCGTGCGTCCGAGCGCGCTCCCGGCGCCGATGAGGTTCGGCCCAGCGACCGCACCGACCGTGCCCATCCACACGACGAGGGACAGGTCGCGGCCCCGGCGGTGGGGCTCACTCAGGTCGGTCGCCGCAAAGCGAGCCTGCAGGTTGACCGCGCTGCCGACGCCGAGCAGGGCGCCAGCGACCAGGAGCACCACGAAAACACCCGTCACTGCTGCCGCCACGGCGATCAACGCACCGAGCGTGGCAAGGAGCAGTCCGGCCGAGAGCGCGACGCGACGTCCTCGAGTCGCGGCGAGCCGCGCAAGGGGCATCGACGCGATGGCCGCGCCGAGCGTCGACGTCGTGGTGATCGACCCCGCCCAGGCCTCGGACCCCGAGAGCTCGACGGCCAGAAGCGATCCGACGGACAGCACGGCCCCGGCGCCGAGTCCGCTGAGCATCTGGGCGCCGGAGAGCAGCACGATGGTGCGCGCGTGCACGCGCCGGTGGTCGATCACCCCACGACCCTTGTCGGCGAAGCAGACCCTGAGCCGTGGCGCACGGACGGCGTACCGGTGCGGAGCCTAGGCCGTGCGCGCGCGGCGGGCGCGCACACTGGCCGCGAGCTCGTCGAGCAGCTGCGCCGTGGTGTCCCAGTCGATGCAGGCATCGGTCACGCTCTGGCCGTAGGTCAGCCCCGAGGGCGCAGGCTTCTGGGCCCCGGCGACGATGAAGCTCTCCATCATCAGGCCCGCCACACCGGAGTTCCCGCCGGCGATCGAGGCGCCGATCTCCCGGACGACCTCGGCCTGGCGCACATGCGACTTGCCGGAGTTGCCGTG
The DNA here is from genome assembly GCA_052086865.1 of Cellulomonadaceae bacterium. GTDB lineage: Bacteria > Actinomycetota > Actinomycetes > Actinomycetales > Cellulomonadaceae > Flavimobilis. Next base: position 386 of record JBQGOU010000078.1, on the reverse strand, counting down.
GCTCGCGTCGATCATGAGCCGATCGACGTGGCCAGCGGCCCGCACCACGCCGAGCGCGGCCTCGACCGAGGCGTCGTCGTAGTTGGGACCGCCGCGACCACCGCGCAGGATCACGTGGCAGTCGGGGTTACCCGAGGTCGCGACGGCAGCGGCACGCCCCTGGGCGTCGACGCCGAAGAACGTGTGTTCGGCGGCGGCAGTGACGCAGCCGTCGACGGCGGCCTTGACGTCGCCGTCGGTCGCGTTCTTGAAGCCGATGGGCATGGACAGACCCGAGGCGAGCTGGCGGTGCACCTGCGACTCGGGGTTGCGTGCCCCGATGGCCCCCCAGGACACGGCGTCGGCGATGTACTGCGGGCTGGTGGGCTCGAGGAACTCGCACGCGG
>JBQGOU010000077.1:0-11903 GCA_052086865.1 Cellulomonadaceae bacterium | reverse complement strand
ATCAACGTCAACGACTCGGTCACCAAGTCCAAGTTCGACAACAAGTACGGCATCCGCCACTCGCTGCCGGACGGCCTGGACCGCGCCACGGACGTGCTGATCGGCGGCAAGGTCGTGTTCATCGCCGGATACGGCGACGTGGGCAAGGGCGCTGCCGAGGCCATGCGCGGCCAGGGGGCCCGCGTCATCGTCTCCGAGATCGACCCGATCTGCGCGCTGCAGGCGGCGATGGACGGGTTCCAGGTCGCGCGCCTGGACGACGTCGTCGGCGAAGCGGACTTCTTCGTGACCACCACGGGCAACTTCCGCGTCATCACCGCCGCGCACATGGCGGCGATGAAGGACAAGGCGATTGTGGGCAACATCGGCCACTTCGACAACGAGATCGACATGGCCGGGCTGGCCGCGATCCCGGGCGTGGTGCGCACCGAGATCAAGCCGCAGGTGCACGAGTGGACGTTCCCGGCGGCCGAGGGAGAGCCGGAGCACTCGATCATCGTGCTGTCCGAGGGGCGCCTGCTGAACCTCGGCAACGCCACCGGGCACCCGTCGTTCGTGATGAGCAACTCCTTCGCCAACCAGGTGATCGCCCAGATCGAGCTCTTCACCAAGAACGGCACCACCCAGGCCTATGGGCGCGACGTCTACCGTCTGCCCAAGGTGCTGGACGAGAAGGTCGCCCGCCTGCACCTGGACGCGCTCGGCGTGCGCCTGACCGAGCTCTCGCCCGCCCAGGCCGACTACATCGACGTCCCCGTGGAGGGCCCCTACAAGCCGGAGCACTACCGGTACTGAGCGGGCCGACCCTCGCGCTGTCCTTCCGGGGGACAACCCCCGGACGGACTCGGTGGCCCGCACCCTGGGGCGCGCGCGCGCGGGCAGGCAGGATGAAGGCAAGACTGCTGATGCGGTCCAACAGCGCGATCGCGTCGACGCTAGTGCTGTCCTACGGCGCCGTGGAGAAGAACGTCTCGGCCATCTTCGCCAAGCTCGACCTGCCGGTCGACGCCGGGGACCACCGCCGCGTCCTCGCGGTGCTGCGCCTGCTCGAGAGCTGAGGAGGGCTGCAGCGCGGGCCGGTCAGTAGGCGGATGGAGAGCGCAACGAGCGCCTGCGGTTGTCTTCGTGCGGTGGTATCGGGGCGACACGATATCCGAAGGGCAGTATAGTCTGTGTATGAGGTGGGTCGTCGAGTTCTCTGAGGAAGTGCGTACGTGGTACGTGCGGCTGAGCCCTGCAGGGAAGGCTTCAGCGGACCGGATCCTCGAACGGCTGGCCACTCAGGGCAACATGTTGCGGATGCCGCATTCACGTTCGCTCGGTGACGGGCTGTACGAGTTGCGGTTCTCCTGTGAGAACGTCGTTCGCCGCATTACCTATGTGTTCGACACTCACCGTCGGGCCGTGACGTTGACGACGTTTCACAAGCAACGCCGGAACGAGCGCGCCGAGATTCTGCGGGCAAGACGTGCACGGGCCGGTGCTGATGCGGAGCGTCAAGCGGCCGATCGCACAGCGAAGAAGGGAAGAAGGCGATGAGCGCCAGAAGCGAACCCATCCTGTGGGAACAGGTCAAGGATGACTCCCTGGCCGCCATGACCGCGGCCGAGCGAGCCGAGTACGATGCGGCCGCCATCGAGGCCGAGGCGCGGTTGCAACTGGCAGAGCTGGTCTATAACGCTCGCACTGCTGCGGGACTGTCCCAGACCGAGCTGGCTCGACGAGCCGGTACGCGCCAGTCCGTCATCTCCGCCATCGAGAACGGAGCTCAGGCTCCCGGCGGTGTCATGCTTGCGCGCATCGCGCATGCCCTCGGTGGAACTCTGGGCATCCACGTCGCAGCCTGACCGGTCCCCGGCACAGGAACGGCTGGTGCTCGTCGGCACTCCGCCGCCTGCGCGGACTGCCATGATCGACACATGACGTCCCGCCGGGCCCGCTGGGCCGCCTGCACGGTGCTCGCGGCCCTGACCCTCGTGCTGGCCGCCGCGGGGCTCGCGGCCCGCTCCGTGCGCGACCAGCTGCTGGACACCGAGCACTACGTCGCGCTGGTCGCCCCGCTCGCCCGCGACGAGGCCGTGCAGGCGCAGGTGGTCGAGTCGACCACCGCGCAGATCATGGACCGGCTCGAGGTATCGGCCCTGACCTCCGCAGCCCTCGAGGCCCTTGTGCACGAGCTTGCGCAGCGCGCGGTCGCCTCGCAGCAGTTCGCCACGCTGTGGGAGGCGGCCAACCGCCGCGCCCATGGCACCGTCGTCGGCGTCCTGACCGGTCGCAGCGACACCGTGCTCGCCGCGCCGGACGGCACGGTCAGCGTGGACCTGTCCGCCGTCGCCCGGTTGGTGCGCGAGCGACTGTCCGACCGCGGCCTGGCGCTTGCGGAGCGCGTGCCCGACATCGACGTGCGCGTGGCCATTGGGACGTTCCCGCAGGTCGCCAGCGCCCAGCGGGCGATCGGTCTGCTCGACCGCGGCGCGGCGTGGCTCCCGTGGCTGGCGCTGGCGACCGCCGCCGCCGTCATGCTCGCCGCACCGCGTCGCGCCGGCGGGCTGGCTGCGACCGGCGCCGCGCTCGCGCTGGGCGGCGTCACCGTGATCGGCGCGCTCGCGGTGCTGCGCGCGCGGTACGACGACGCGCAGGCACCCGACGCCGGCGTTGTGCCCGGCCTGGTGATCGACCGGCTCACCGAACCACTGCGCGCCGACGCCGGCTGGCTCGTGACCGCCGGCCTGGCCCTCGTCCTGGCGGCGGGTGTGTGGGCGCTGGCAGCACGGCGGCGGCGCGCCGCGGCAGGGCACGGGACGGTGCTCGGGCCGCCGCCGTCCGGGCGAACCGGGGCAAACCCGACGTCGGACGGGACGCTTCGCGGGTATCGCTAGGATCTGGCGTGAACAGGCGCTGTCAGGGGACTGACGGCAAGCCCCGCCGCTCGAAGGGTCAGCGATGCAGGACGAGAAGTTCTTGGGAAGCTCGTACGTCCTCGAGTCGGTCATCGGCCGCGGAGCGATGGGACAGGTCTGGCGGGGGCGCAACCGGCAGGGCCAGGTCTTCGCCTTCAAGGTGCTGCGCCCCGAGCTTGCCGGTGATCCGAGCGTGGTCCAGCGCTTCGTCCAGGAACGCGGCATCCTGACCGGGCTGTCCCATCCCGGGCTCGTGCGGATCCATGACCTCGTCGTCGAGGGCGACACCCTGGCCATCGTCATGGACCTGGTCCAGGGCGGCGACCTGCGCGCCATGCTGACCCAGCGCGGGCCCCTGCCCCCGGCTGAGGTCGCCGTCATCGGCTCCCACATCGCCGCCGCCCTCGGCTACCTGCACCGCGCCGGCATCGTGCACCGGGACGTCAAGCCGGAAAACATCCTCATCGACGTCACCGGCGGCACCTACCACGTGCGCGTCGCCGACTTCGGCATCGCCAAGCTCTCGGACTCCTCCGCGCTGAGCGCCACAACCGCCCTGGTGGGCACCCCGCAGTACATGGCACCGGAGCTGGCCGACGGCCACGGCCCCACGCCCGCCGTGGACATGTACGCGCTGGGCATCATCCTGTACGAGCTGAGCTGCGGGGTCACCCCGTATGCGGGCGCCCCGACCCTGACCGCGCTGCGGCTGCACGCGGACACCATGCCCGGGCGCCCCGAGGGCGTTCCCGACCCGTTGTGGCACCTCATCGAGCGCCTGCTCGGCAAGGACCCCGCCCAGCGCCCGACGGCGGATCGGGCCGCCGCCGAGCTCGCCGAGCTCGCCGCCCGGCTCCAGGGCGTCCCGCCCGCGCCGCGGATCGCGACGCCGCCGGCGCCGGTGCCCGCCGTCCACACCCAGGAGACGCGGTTCGTGGACCGCTCAGCGACGACGTCGGCTACGGGCCCCGCATCCGCCGGAGCGGCTGCGGACGCGCCCGCCGAACGGCCCCGCACGGGGCGCGGCAAGGTCGTCGCCGTATCCGTCGTCGCCGCCGTGCTGCTGCTCGGCGCGGGCGGCTACGGTGCCTCCCTGCTGCTCGGCGGCTCGGATGAGCCGACCCCGCAGGCGCAGACCACCGAGGCGCCGACCCCGGAGGTCAGCGCCGCAACGACCGCCGCGTCCGTCCCCTCCGAGGAGCCCACCGCACACGAGATGACCCCCGAGGCAACGGTGATGCCCCAGCTGGTCGGCCTGACCCTCGCCCAGGCCCAGCGCGAGCTGCCCACTGGCACCACGGTCGAGACGATCGAACAGCTCGACGAGACGGCCACCGGGATCACCGTGACCGCCCAGTCGCCCGAGGAGGGCCAGCCCCTGGGCGAGAGCGTCACCCTCACCGTGGTGCGCCCGCCGCAGACGGTGTACCTCGAACGGCTCCCCGAGCTGGCCGGTGGCCAGTGGTCGCAGGAGGTCGCCCAGCTCTCCGGTGAGGACTACCCGCACTCCCTCGTGTCCTACTCCAACCGCAGCGAGGGGTACACGGCGTGGAACCTCAGCCGCGGATACCGCACGCTCAAGGCAACCGTCGGGATGAACGACCTGAGCTCGGCGCCCGGCTCGCGCACCCAGGTGCAGGTCTTCGCCGACCAGGTCAAGGTCTGGGAGGACGAGGTCGCCTTCGGCGAGTACTCCCCGATGGAGATCGACGTCACCGACGTCCTGCGCCTGGAGATCAGCTTCAAGGTGCTGGACGACGACGGGGAGTGGAACGCCGCGTGGGTCGTGCTCGGAGACATCCGGTTGCTGGGGGTGCCGGGCGAGACGCCGCCGCTGGACGAGGGGTGACCTCGGACGGCGTCGGGCAGCCGCCGGCGCTGGAGGTGTGCGCCGCCGGGCTGCGGTGGCTGCTCCTGCCCGGGCAGGTGCTGCGCATCGGGCGCGGGCTCGACAACGACGTGGTGCTCGCCGACGACAGGGTGTCGCGCCACCACGGCGAGATCCGCGTCGAACAGGGGGAGTGGGTCTACGCCCAGCTCGGCGCGAACGGGGCGTTCGCCCCCCATTTGCTCGGCCCGCGCACGGCACTCGCCGGCCCTCTGCGGATCCACCTGGCCGACCCGGACGGCCCGGCCCTCGACATTGCGTCGCAGGGCGCATCGCATCCGTCCGCGCAGGCCTTCGCGCCCGCTGGCGCCGTGCCCACACCGCCTCCCGCTCTCTCTCCCGCTCCCTCTCCCGCTCCCGCCCCCGCAGGCGCCGTGCCGCTGCCGCGCACCGGGGAGCTGCGCATCGGGCGCGCGGCGGAGAACGACGTGGTGCTCACCGACCTGCTGGTCTCCCGCCACCACGCCCGGGTCGTGGTGGACCGGACCGGCACCTGGGTCGAGGACCTCGGTGCCAGGAACGGCACCCAGGTCAACGGCTCGGACGTGACCCGGACCGTCGTCGGCGACGGGGACGTCCTGACCGTCGGTACGACCCGGTTTGCGCTGCGCGACGGGCAGCTCGCGCCGGCCCCGGACCAGGAGTCGGACCTCTCGCTCGTGGTCGGTCACGTCTCCTACGACCTGCCGTCCGGCAAACGGCTCCTGGACGACGTCAGCCTCGTCGTGGAACCCCGATCGCTGGTGGCCGTCGTCGGTCCGTCGGGCGCCGGGAAGTCGACCCTGCTGCGCGCGCTGACCGGCGCACGCCCGGCGACGTCGGGCACCGTGCGCTTCGCCGGGCGTGACCTGTACGCGGACTACGACGAGCTGCGCAGCCAGATCGGCCTGGTGCCGCAGGAGGACGTGGTGCACCGCCAGCTCACGGCCCGTACGGCGCTGCGCTACGCCGCCGAGCTGCGCTTTCCCCCGGACCTGGACCGTGCCACACGGCTGGCCCGTGTGGAGGAGGTGATCGCCGAGCTCGGTCTGACCGAGCACGCCGACACCCGCATCGAGAAGCTCTCGGGCGGGCAGCGCAAGCGCGCCTCCGTCGCCATGGAGCTGCTCACGCGACCCTCGCTGCTGTTCCTCGACGAACCGACGTCGGGCCTGGACCCCGGCCTCGACAAGCAGGTCATGTCCACGCTGCGCACCCTCGCCGACGGCGGACGGACCGTCGTGGTCGTCACGCACAGCGTCGACAACCTCGACCAGTGCGACGCCGTGCTGCTGCTCGCTCCCGGCGGGAAGGTCGCCTACTACGGGCCGCCGTCGGGCCTGCTTGCCCACTTCGGGCGGGACCGGTACGCGGACGTCTTCGTCGACGTGACCCAGGCGCCCGAGCACTGGCAGGAGCGCTTCCGCCAGCTGGCCCCGGCGGTCACCGAAGGGGCCGGCGGCACCGCACGCGGCCTGGTGGACCCCGGCCTCGCGGATCGCGGCCGGCCGGGGCTCGCGCGCCGGACGCCCGGTGCCACGGCGGCGCGGCGCCAGCAGCGCAGGCGCCAGCTGAGCACCCTGGTGCGCCGGCACGTGCGCGTCCTGGCGGCCGACCGTTCCTACGCGCTGTCGATGCTGCTCCTGCCCGCCGTGCTCGCCGTCCTCGCCATGGTGGTGCCCGGGGACCGCGGGTTCGGCCCGGCGATCGCCGGGCAGGAACCCACCGGCGAGGCCCGCCAGCTGCTCGTCATCATGATGATCGGCGCCGCGTTCATGGGCATGTCCGCCTCCATCCGCGAGCTCGTCGGCGAACGCGCCATCTTTGTCCGCGAACGCGCCGTCGGGCTCTCCCCGGACATGTACCTGGTGGCGAAGCTGTGCGTCTTCGCGGTGCTGGTCACGGCGCAGAGTGCCGTGCTCGTCACCCTCGTCCTGCTGCGCAAACCCGGCCCGACGACGGCCTCGGTGCTCGGCTCCGGGCCGCTCGAGCTGGTCGTGGCCTGCGCCGCGTGTGCGCTCGCCGCGGTGGGCATGGGGCTGCTGTTCTCCGCCGTGGTGACCACGTCCGAGCAGGTCATGCCGTTGCTGGTCGTCGCGGTCATGACCCAGCTGGTGCTGTGCGGCGGGCTGTTCCCCGTGGCCGGGCGGGCCGGGCTCGAACAGCTCGCCTGGCTCGCACCCGCCCGCTGGGGGTTCGCGGCCGCGGCCTCAAGCGTCGATCTCGCGGCCCTGGTGCCCGGGGAGACCGACGCACTGTGGGCCGCCGGGCCCTGGCCGTGGCTCTTCGCCATGGCGATGCTCGGGGTGATCGGGGTGCTCTACTGCCTCGGGGCGCTGTGGCGCCTGACCGCCCGCCGGGCGTAAGCCTCAGTCTGCCGGGCGTCAGCCTTCAGTCCACCGGGTCGGGGATGGCGAACGGGAGGCGGTGCACCATCTCCTCCTGGGCCCGCGCACGGGCCTGGGCGTTGCGCGCAGAGTCCCAGTCCCGCGAACGACGCTCGGCCAGCACGGCCATCATGAACATCTCGGGGTGCGTGCCCGGGGGCGGGCCGGGTGCGACCTGGTGCTCGAGGCGGCCGGCCAGCTCCTGACCCAACCGCACCCGCGCCCCCGGTGCGAGCTTGTCCGCCCGAGCCAGGAACTGCCGGATCGCGAGGGCCAGGCCGTCCGGCAGGCGCAGCATGTCCGCGCCGTGCGCCCAGGACGCCAGCTGCGGGGGCATGGCGACGGTGACGCTCGTGGAGGCCCCGCCCCGGGTGCGCACCACGTAGGTGCCCGCCAGCAGGTCGCCCAGCCGCTTGCCCTTGTCGTTGAGCAGGGAGGCGATCAGCCCCACCGAACCGGCCGTGAACCACAGCTCGCCCACGCCGGCCAGCGCCCGGATGAAGGCCTGGCGGAACCGCACCGGACCGCCGTCGTCCCGGATCACCCGGATCCCCGCGGCCCACTTGCCCAGTGATCTGCCGCGGCTCAGGGTCTCGACCGCCGTCGGGACCACAACCGTGACCGAGACCACAAGCACGACCATGAGGATGCGCAGGATCTGCTCGCTGACCTCCACACGGGTGAAACCCACCGCCCAGATCAGCGCGATCAGGAGAAGGAACACCGCGACAAGATCCAGGGCGATGGCGAGCATCCGCGTCGCGAACGAGGCGGGCCGGGCGTCGATGACCACGCCCTCGCCTGTGACGATTCCGTCGCGCACCTGTGCTCCTTCCGCCTCGCCGGCGCCCATCCTATGGCACAGTAGCCAGCGTGGACCTGGACGCCTTCATCGACATCCACGCCCCCGAGTGGGCGCGCCTGGAGGAGCTGACCCGGCGGCGCCGGCTCACCGGGGCCGAGGCGGACGAGCTCACCCAGCTCTACCAGCTCGTCGCCACGCATCTGTCCACGGTGCGCTCCGTCGCCCCCGACCCCGCACTGCTGGCCCGGCTGAGCTCTCTGGTCGGGGCCGCGCGCACCACGCTGGCCGGCTCCCACGAGCCGAGCTGGTCCGATCTTCGCCGCTTCGTGGTCGTGTCCCTGCCCGCAGCGCTCTACCGGCTGCGCTGGTGGTCGATCACCGTCACCCTGGTGTGCGTGGGGGTGGCCACGATCAGCGGCCTGACCGTGGTCAACGACCCGTCCGCGCTGGCCGCCATCGGCACTCCCTCGATGCGCGAGCAGTACGTCACCGAGGCCTTCGAGGCGTACTACGACCCCGGTGCGGGCTTCGCCGGCATGGTGTGGACCAACAATGCCTGGATCGCCGCGCAGTGCGTGGCCTTCGGCATCACTGGCGCGTGGCCCGCCTACGTGCTGTTCAGCAACGCCGTGGGGGTCGGCCAGATCGGCGGGCTGATGGCCGCCTACGACCGGCTCGACGTGTTCTTCGCCCTGATTCTGCCGCACGGGCTGCTGGAGCTGACGGCGGTGTTCGTGGCGGGCGCCGCCGGACTGCGGCTGTTCTGGACGCTGGTCGACCCCGGACCCCGCCCGCGCGCACGCGCCCTGGCGGAGGAGGGCCGGGCGCTGTTCACCGTGGCGATCGGGCTGGTCGCCGTGCTGGCCGTGTCCGGGCTGATCGAGGGCTTCGTCACCGGGTCCACCATGGTGTGGTGGCTCAAGATCGCCATCGGCGTCGTGGCGCTGGCCGCGTTCTGGGCCTACACGATCGTGCTGGGCCGCCGCGCCGTCGCCGACGGGGAGACCGGCGACCTCGACGCCGACAAGGCCGGCGCCGCCGCCCCCCTCGCCGCCTGAGGTGGGGTGGGTGCCGGGGCTGGCGCCCGCGCCCTGCCGAGCTCGTAGGTCCGGCGCCCGACGCTTGCCGAGCTCGTAGGTCCGGCGCCCGCGCCCTGCCGAGCTCGTAGGTTCGGCCCGAACTCGTAGGGTGCACCCTACGAGTTCGAACGGGACCTACGAGGTCGGCAGCTGGGGCTGGGCTAGCGGGTGGGGGAGTCAACTGCGCCCGCCGGCAGGGCCTACCGTGCGCGCAGCGCGGCGCCCATCTGCTCGACGGCGCGTGTCAGCACCGGGCGGGGCATGGCCAGGTTGAAGCGGACGAAGCCCCGGCCAGCGTCCCCGCACGCCGCGCCGTCCGTCAGCGCCACGCCTGCCCGGTCGCGGAAGAAGGCGGCGGGATTCGCCAGCCCGAGCCTGCGGACGTCGAGCCAAGCGAGGTAGGTGCCCTCCGGCGGGGCGAAGTCCGTGCCCAGGTGCTCGGCCACCAGGTCGACCATCAGCCGGCGGTTGCCGTCCAGATAGTCGAGCACCTGTGCCTGCCATGTGCGCGCATGGTCGTAGGCGGCCACGGCCCCGACCAGGCCGACGGTCGAGGTCAGGTGCTCCACGAACCCACCGACCGAGCGCCAGTGCGCGGCGTCCTCGTCGTTGGACAGCACCAGGTGGGCGCATTTGAGGCCGGGGATGTTCCACGCCTTGGAGGTGGACACGGCCGTGACGGTGTGCGAGGCCGTCACCGGGTCGAGGGACGCATAGGGCACGTGCTCGTGGCCGGGGTAGACCAGTGGTGCGTGGATCTCGTCGGCGAACACGCGCCCGCCGTGCCGCTCGACGACGGCGCTGATCGCCGTCAGCTCCGGGCGCGTCATAACCCTCCCGGTCGGGTTGTGCGGGTTGACCAGGACCAGCAGGTTGCCGCCGGCCGCGAACGCCGCGTCCAGGGCGTCCAGGTCGTAGCCGTACCGGCCGGCGTCGGCGATCAACGGAACCGTGAGCACCTCGCGGCCCAGCGCACCGGGCACGTCGAGGAACGGCATGTACGCCGGCGTGGGCAGGATTACGGGCGAACCGGGCCGGGAGAAGTGCGTGATCGTGGCCTCGAGCGCGTTGAGCACGTCCGCGACCGGGCGCACCCGCACGGGCGGGACCTCCCAGCCGTACCGGTCCCGCAGCCAACCGGAGCAGGCCGCGGAGGCCTTGCGCTGCAGCCAGGGCGGAACGTAGCCCAGCATGCCCGCCTGGATCGTGTCGGCCAGGGCGTCGCCGATCTCGGGCGCCACGCCGTAGTCCATCTCGGCCACCCACGCCGCAATCGTGTCGGGGTAGGCGGTCCACTTCACCGAGCCGGCGGCGCGCAGCTGCGTCACGGTGATCCGGTCGAGTTCCGCCGCCAGGCCCGTGGCCCAGCCCCCGGCACCGCCGTCGGAACCGGACCCGCCGTCCGCGGCGCGCTCGGTCACAGGGCCGAGAGCAGAATCGTGAGGGCCGGGGCGGCCACGCCGAGGATCATCGCCGCGGCGACGACGAGCGCGACGCGACGGTTGCGGCGTTCGCGAGCGGTCGGTGGACGAGAGGTCATCACAGTCTCCCTGCGGCCTTGAGTGCCAGATACGTGTCCGCCAGTCTAGGCGCGAGCTGCTCCGGCAGGGCCTCGACCACCTCGGTGCCGGTGCGGCGTACCAGGTCGCCGACGGCGGCTCGCTCCAGCTCGGCGCGCTCGGCTGCGGCGGCGTCGAAGAGCTCGTCGGAGTCGGTGCGCCGGGTGCGCAGCTCCTCCACCTCGGGGTCCGTCACCGCGGCGAGCACCACCTGGTGGGTGTGCGCGAGCTGCGGCAGGACGGGCAGCAGGCCCGTCTCGACGGGACCCGGATCCGACGTCGTCAGCAGGACGACGAGCGCGCGCTGGGACATGCGCTCGCGCACTGCGGCGACCACCCCCGGCCAGTCCGTCTCCACGAGGGCGGGCTCGAGCGGGGCGAGCGCCTCGGCGAGCGCCGGCAGCAGCGCGGGCCCGGAGGTGCCGGCGACGCGGGCGCGCGAGCGGCGGTCGTAGGCGAGCAGCTCCACCCGGTCGCCCGCACGCGAGGCGAGGGCGGCGAGCAGCAGGGCGGCCTCGATGCCGGCGTCCAGGCGCGGCTCGTCCCCGATGCGTGCGGCCGACGTGCGCGCGGTGTCCAGCACGATCATCACGCGCCGGTCGCGTTCGGGCCGCCAGGTGCGCACCACGACGTCGGCGCGCCGGGCGGTGGCCCGCCAGTCGATGGAGCGCACGTCGTCCCCGATGACGTACTCGCGCAGCGAGTCGAACTCGGTGCCCTCACCGCGGATCTGGACCGCGGCCCGTCCGTCGAGCTCGCGCAGCCGCGCCAGGCGCGAGGGCAGGTGCTTGCGGGAGGCGAACTCCGGCAGCACGCGCAGGCGGGCGGGCACCGTGAGGGAGACCTGGCGCGCGGCGAGACCCAGCGGCCCGAAGGAGCGGATGGTCAGCGCCGCGGCGTGCCGGTCGCCGCGCCGGGTGGGCACCAGCGGCGTGCGCACCCGGACCGACTCCCCGGCCGGCAGGCTCACCCGGTGCAGCGGGCGGGTGGCGCCTGCGGAGGGCTGCCAGGCGTCGCGGACGACCGCGCGCAACCGACGTCGGCCGGTGTTGGTCAGCGTCAGCGTGCAGGCGGTGGCCTCGGTCAGGCGCACCGAGTGGGGCACCGACCGGGTCACGGCCACGGCCCGGGGCGAGGCCGCCGCCAGCACGTCGGTCACGGCCGCGAGCACGCACAGCAGCGCCCACGCGGCCACGGTCCCGCCGCTGGGCGCGAGCAGGACCGCGACGACGCCGACGCCGAGCAGTGCGACGAAGCGACCGGTCAGCGCCACGAGGCCGCCCACCGGTGGCGGGGCAGGATGGAC
>JBQGOU010000076.1:0-12002 GCA_052086865.1 Cellulomonadaceae bacterium | reverse complement strand
AGGCGTGCTCGACGAACACCTTCTCGCACCCGGCGGCGGCGAGCAGGTCCGTCTGTCCGTCCGGATTCTGCTCCCGGGTCGAGACGCGCGCGTATCCGATCGAAGCCATGACCCGAATGTACCGCCAACGTTCCTCGCGGTACATAGGTCTCGGACACGGGCCGTGAGACACGACGCGCCGATCCCGAGCCTGTGGAGTTGAGCAGTCGATGGCGGTCCTCTGTGATCGCTACGTGGCGTGTGGTCCGCTGCGCGGTGCCTCGGTCGGAGGCGTAGCTGTTGGCAGCGTCGTGCCCGTGTCCTCGACGACTGGCAGGGCGTGTCGGTGGATGGTGGATCGGGACACTCCCATGTGTTCGGCGACGCTCGTCGTCGTGGCGCCAGGTTCGGTGAGAAGGCGTCGGGCCTGCTCGATCTGTTCGGGTGTCAATACTGGCGGCCGGCCGAGCTGGACTCCTCGGGCTCGGGCGTCGTTCAGTCCGCTGATGGTGTCCTCAGCGAGGAGGGTTCGCTCGAGGTCGCAGGCGATACCCACGGCGTGGAAGAAGCTCCGGCCGTCGGGTGCGGTGGTGTCGATGGTGTCGGTCAGGCTGATCAGGTCCGCGCCGCGCTCCCGGATCGTGGCGGCGGTCCGCGCGAGGTGGGGCAGGCTGTGGGCGAGGCGGTCCAGGCGGAGCACGATCAGGGCGTCGCCGTGGCGTAGGTGGAGCAGCAGGTCGTCCAGGAGCGGCTGCCGGGACCGCGTGCCGGGTTCACGTTCTTCCCAGATTCGTTCGGCTCCGGCGCCGCGGAGTGCCTGGAGTTGCGCGGTTAGGTCGGGGTCCTGGTGGCTGGGGCGGGCGTATCCGCGTCGCATCGTCAGTTTCCGATGACCAGGATGCTCGCGGCGGCTTCGACGACGTCGTCGGTGATGGATTGCAGCTGGTTGATCCTCAGCACGCGGGAGATCTGGGGGAAGAGGCGTTCGAGGAGGCGGAAGTTGCCGCGGGTGATGCGTTCGATCGTTGCGATGGCCTGGGCGTCGGTGAAGTCGCCGGGGTCGAGGCGCAGGCCCAGGTGTTTCCAGTACCGTCCGAGGACGAACAGCAGCTCCTCGCGGCCCAGGGTCCGGTATTGGTGGGAGAACCCGAGTCGGGAGTACAGCTGCGGGTAGTGCGCGAACCTCTTGTCGATGCCGGGCATCCCGATGAAGAGGATCGGGACCTGTTGGCGGTCGTGGATGTCCCGGAGGATCTCCAGGATCGTGGGGGTCAAGCGCTCGGCCTCGTCGATGATCAGCAGCTCGGTCCACCGGCGCAGGTCGCTCGTGCCCCCTTTGCCGGTCTCGCTGCCGGCCGCGCGGCGGTGTTCGTCGACGCAGACGCCGAGCCTGGTGCGCAGCAGGTCGATGTCCCGCATGATCTCGCGGTGCCGGGGCATGACCTCGGGGGTGTAAAAGACGGTGCGCGTGCGGTTCGCGGCGGCGTAGTGCTTTGGGTCGTCGTCGGTGCGGCGACCCCATTCGGTGATGAAGGGGCCGAGGGGGTCCCAGTGGGCGTAGCGGCGTGCTGACTGGGTCTTGCCGACTCCGGCGTCGCCGTGGCAGATCCCGATCGTGGCTTCCTTGCGCACGGCGGTGGCGAACTCGCAGAAGCGGCGGTGTTCCTTGGTGGCGATGAAGCCCATCAGTCTGCCCCGTCATTCGGTTTCGTAGGTGCGCAGCTTGACCCGGCGTGACGGCACTTGGCGGGCGGGGGGCTCCTCGCGCATGGTCGCGACGGGGATCCGGTCGTTGATCTGGCGACGCAGGTCGCGGTGGCGAGCACGCCGGGCGGTCTCGATCTCGCGCAGGCTGAGGCGCTGGTTGGGGTGCTGCTCGTCGATGGCGACGCACACGAACTCGTCGCGGTCGTAGACCCGGATCTCCGAGACGTCGCGCGGGTCGTACCGGATCGTGACGGGCCGTCCGACGTACGGGGCCAGGGTCGTGGACATGTATCGCAGGCCCTGGAAGTGGATGCCGTCGCGTTGCACGGTGCGGTGCTTGGGCACGGTCAGCAGCAGACCGTCAAGCTCGGTGAGGGACTCGGGCATGCGCGGTAGCCATCCGTCGCCTACCCACGCCTGTTTCGGGCTGGTTCCGATCTCGGGGTGGGGCCGGTCGTTGTACCGGCCGACGAACGTTCCGATCTCCTGGTCCAGGGCCGGCAGGCCCAGAGTGGGCGCCGGCGTGCGTGCGCCCGGCGCGAGGTGGCCAGGCAAGGTGGCCAGCAGTTCGGTGTTGACCGTGCCGAAGAAGCGTTCGACCTTCCCGCGCCCCTGCGGGCGGGCGATGCGAGAGAAGATGAGCCGCATCTTCAGCCCGAGGGCGGTGTACTCCAGGTGCCGGCTGGTGAAGTCCGACCCGTGATCGACGTGCAGGACGTCCGGGATCCCGCACATCGCCCAGGCGGGTTCGGACTTGCGCCAGATCGCCTGCCGCAGCACCAGCGCCGTGTTGATCGCCGACGGCGCCCCGGTGAAGACCATGTACCCGCACACCGCGCGGGAGTAGTCGTCGATCACGGTGGTCAGCCACGGGCGCTGAGGCTTCCCGTCGGCGCCGAGAATCAGGATGTCGAGCTCGGTGTGGTCGGCCTGCCAGGTTGCGTTCGGCCGGGTGGCGCGGAACCGGTAGACCAGCTCGTGCTTGTCCCGGTAGGACTCCGGCCCTTCCAGGGCGAGGGTCACCAGTGCCGGGTCCAGGGCCCCGACGATGTTCCGCACGGTCGCGTACGACGGCGCGGACAGGCCCTGCCGCTCGGCCTCGGCGACCGTCAGACGGTGCAGCGTCGCGATCGCCGGACGCGGGCGGGTCAGGGCCAGACGTTCGACGAAGGAGACGATCGCGGCCGGGGTGCGACGCACTCCCGCGTCACGGCGGCGACCGGGCGCCAGCCCTGCGGCACCCTGCACCCGGTAGGCATGATGCCAGCGCTGAAGCGTCCGTAGCCCCACCCCTGAGGAGTCGGCCAGCACGGTCAGCGGGATCCCGTCCTCGACGTGCAGGCGCAGCACCCGCCACCGATCGAGCTGGGCTACCGCACGCGCCGTCATGACAACACGCCGTCACACGGCGTCGGGTAGAGGCTCGGCACGCGGCTCGGTGGGCGCCTTGATGGGCGTGTCGGTCTGAGCCGCTGCTTGATGGCGGTAGAGCGTCGCCCTCGACCATCCGACCAGCCTCGCGGCGTCGGCCGCGGTACGGCCGGCCGCGCGGGCCTCGGCGACGATCCGCAGCTTCTCCGCCACTTCGACCCGGTCGAGGGGCGGGCGGCCGAACCGGGTACCGGCGTTCCTGGCCGCCGCGATCCCGGCGTTGACCCGCTCGGTGATCAGCTCGCGTTCGTACTCCGCCAGTGACCCCAGCAATCCGAGCAGCAACCTGCCCGTGGAGGTGGCCGGGTCGATCCCGTCCTGCAACGACTTCACCGCAATACCTCGGGCTGCGAGGTCGTCGACCGTGGCCAGCACGTCCAGCAGCGATCGCCCGAGCCGATCGATCCGCCACACCACCACGGTGTCGCCGTCGTGCGCGTACTCCAGCAGCCGAGCCATGCCCGGCCGGGAGGATGCCGCCTTCGCCCCGGAGGTGACATCGCCGAAGACGTCCCGGGCCTCGACACCGGCGCCGAGCAGCGCATCAATCTGCAACCTCGGTTCCTGCTCGGCAGTCGAGACCCGCGTGTACCCCAAGAGGCGACCCATGACCAGATTGTCTCACCAACCGTCAGCCGCGACTCCGTGAGACACCTCGAGGGTGAGACGACTTTCCGAGACGGCACCAACTGGCGCGGTTCTGCGGATCCCCAATGCCTCCATCCACCGACCGCCACTGTCTCAGAAACCTACAGATTTCCGAGACGGGCGAATGTCGCCCCGCGTCTGCTCGAGGCCTCGAGCAGACGCGAGGCGTCGAGGAGGGATGCCGAACCTCGAGGCAGGTGCGCGCTGCTCAGTCGCTACCGGACTGAATGTAACGAGTCGATAACGATCGCCGTGGATGGCGTAGTGGAAGCGCGACTGCCGGCAACTACCCCTATAGACGGGCGGCGTGCGGGCGTCTTAACCGTCCGTCTACCGCTGGTTGGCGCGGCGTCGCGCAACTTCGACTGAAATGGAGGGCAGAGGCGACAAGGAGATGAACACAATTCAATACAGGGCAAACGCTGGTCCGACCGCATGGCAGGCGATCGGTGTGCCTTTGTGTGGCCCGAACACGGATTCGCAACGTGGCTCATCGCATTTGAGGGTGTAGCTGGGGTCTGAATCCTCCGGACTCGAGCAGGCTGCGTGCGATGTAGTTCGTCAGGTTCCGGAAGCCGAGCGCGGACCCGCGGAGGTGTTCGAGGCGGCCGTTGATCGCTTCGGTGGGACCGTTCGATGTTCCGGGGCGGTCGAAGAACGCGAGCACGTCGGCGGCGCGTTGCTTCAGCGTCCGGCCGAGGCGACGGATCTCGACCAGCGCGGCCGGGACGCCGGTCGTGACGGAGTCGATGACGGCTTGCATCATGATCTTGCCCTTCTGCTTGTCGGGTTCACGGTAGGCGGCGACCATGCGCTGGTAGACGCCCCAGGTTGCTTCGACCTCGACGTGCTCCTCGATCGCGAACACCGCGTCGAGTCGTGCGTGCTGCTTGTCGGTGAGCAGGCTGGCACCGGTGTGCAGGGTGCGGCGAGCCTTGTAGAGCGGGTCGCCGGCGCGGCCACGGTGCCCGAGGGTGGCCTGCTGAACACGCTGTCGACACCGGTCGAGTCCGTCGCCGGCGAGGCGGACGACATGGAACGGATCCATGACCGGGACCGCGTCGGGCAGTTCTTCCGCGGCGGCGGTCTTGAAGCCGGTGAACCCGTCCATCGCGACAACATCGACCCCGTCCCGCCAGGCCTGCGGCCGCCCGGCGAGCCACTGCTTGAACACAGCCTTCGAACGTCCCTCGACCATGTCCAGCAGCCTCGCCGGCCCCGTCTTCTCGCGGGTCGGGGTGAGGTCGATGATCACGGTGACGTACTTGTCCCCGAACCGGGTGTGACGCCAGACATGCTCGTCGACGCCGAGCGTGGTCACGCCATCGAACCGGGCCGGGTCATCGATGAGTCGCCGGCGACCCTCGGCGATGATCGCTGCGTTCGCGGTATGCCAGGACACCCCGAGGCTGGCGGCGGCACGGGAGACGGTGAGATGGTCAACGACGATCCCTGTCAACGCCCAGGTGAGTCCGCCGCGGGAGATCTTCGACCGCGGCGCCGCGACCTTCGCCATGTCCTGGCGCCAGATGCGTCGGCAGTGATCGCACTGGTAGCGGCGCACTCGCACCAGCAGCGTCGTCGGCCGGTGACCGAACGGCTCGTGCGCCAGCCGGCGCGTCACGGTGTCTCGCATGATGCCCTCCGCTCCACACTTGCGGCACCACGGATCCCGCTCAACGACCCGGCACTCGATCACTGCCCGATCCGGAGCGAGTTGCTGTCCTACCGCTTCGAGGCCGAGCTCGTCGAGTCGACAGAACGTGGTGAGATCGGGCGCGGCGAAGGTAGTTTGGAGCACGTCGAGGTCTTCCGGATGGGCAGCGTAGGAACTCCCATCCTGGAAGGCCTCGACGCCCATCCGCCAACCGACACCGCTACACCCTCAACTGCGAAGAGCCCGCAACGTGACGGCTCGGATTGCATCCCTCCTGCATCTTGGTAACTTCGGCGGTGCACGATGGAAGATCCGATCCAACGAAGGGTATTGGCGTGGAAATCGCGCGATCCAGCAGGAAGGTCATCGGCCTGACCTTCGCGGCCGCGTTGGCCGCCGGAGGGCTCGTCGTCGCGTCAGACGACGCCTGGGCGGTCTCGAACTGCTCGGCGTACAAGCAGGACCACCCGTCGGATTCGAGCGCCCGCGTGGTGGCCTACAGCACCAACCTCGACGCCAACAAGAAGGCGCGCGGCGAGCTCGTGCGCTCAGCGTTCGTCCCGAACGCGTACACGTCGTGGTTCACCGACGACTCTGGCAAGAGGTACTACTCGCCCTACAGGAGCTTCGCGGTCGACACCGCGTGCGAGATCGCGAACGTCTGACGCGGTCGGACGTTGAGCAACCTGAGCACAGCACCGGGCGGGGACCGTGTCGCTTCTGGCAGGTCCCCGCTCGTTGTCTGCACGAAGATGACGGTCAGTGTGGGGTCCGGAGGGACGCGCACGACTCCGTTGCGCGGACTCGACCTAGAAGTTGGCACGGGCGAGGTTGTCGCAGTTCGTGGTCCAAGCGGCAGCGGTAAGTCGACCTTGCTGGGAGTGCTATCCGGAGATCTTGAGCCAGACTCCGGGCAAGTGACAGTTGGGGGCGCGTCGCCGCCAGAGGCCCGACGCGATCCCGGTGTTGGATTTGTCTATCAGGATTTCCGGCTTGTGGAGTTCCTTACTGCGCTCGAAAATGTCGCGATGGCACTAGAAATATTGGGGCATCGCTCAACCGAAGCGGTGGAACGCTCACGCGCCGAGCTTTCCCTGCTGGGCGTCGAAGATATTGCGGACAGGCTCCCTGGCGAAATGTCCGGTGGCCAACAGCAGAGAGTCGCCATCGCTCGAACGGTAGCGTGCGAACCGGCCCTAATCTTGGCAGATGAGCCGACGGCGGCCTTAGACCGAACTACTGCGGGGCATGTCGTAGACACCTTCCTCGAGGCTGCCCGACGGCATGGATCAGCAGTTGTGCTGGCGACACACGATCCGTTGGTCTCCGCGGTTGCAGAGACCGTCTTGGATCTCCAAGATGGTCACCTTGTCAACGACCTCGTTGCAATGCATGGGAGCGGCCGATGACGGAGCAGGGCGCTCAACGTAAGATCGGGCGCCGGTTGATGACGCGCCAGTTCAGCGTCTTCGCGCTACTCGCCGCGAGCATTGCGCTATGCGTCGGTGTCGTAGTCCTGCTCGATGGGATGCGCGCATCGGGTGCACGGGCGGAGGAGCAGAGCACATCTGCGATGAACGCCGGGTACGACTACACGCTTCAGGTCAGCCACCCCGACGGCATCGAAGCGCTGACCAAGGCTCCGATCCCGCGGCTGACGACCACCATCGGCGAGATCGCCACTCAGGATTCGCTGGGCAGCGTCACAATCGTGGCCAGCACCGAAGCAGAAGTCGTTGAGACCTACGGCTTGGACGTCCGTGGTAGCGAAGCCCGCGGCACGGCTGCGGTGGCCGTGTCCGAGGCCGTGGCGCGCGACTATGAGGCCTCGATAGGGGACACGGTCGAGGTCAGCACGGACGACTGGTCGACGACGGCCGAAGTGGGTCGCGTTTTCGTGATCCCGTCCGAACCTGACGCTCGATTCGTGATCGTCGCGGCTCCCGTCGAGGCTGGCCCGACAGGCTCGACTCGATGGTTGCTGAACGATGTAGATTTCTCCGATCCGGAACTCAATGAGTCGCTCGATCAGTTGGGCTCCGAGTACTTCGAAGTTCGATCCTCGACCGGTCTCGCCCAGGAGAAGGTCGATGTCCTAGAATCCGGACGCTTCATGGCGTTGACGTTTGTCGGTCCGGCTGGCTTGCTGGTCGCGACCGCAGCATGGGTCGCTGTGCTGATTCTGGTGCGTCCTCGGTTGACCCGGCACATTACCGCGTTCACCGCGCTCGGCCTGACGGCGGGTCAGGCGATGAGCGTCGTGCGGCGGGCCTGCGCCACCACAGCTGTGCTAGGCGTCCTCGCCGGCGCCGCTATCGGTCAACTCGGCCTCCTACTTCTCTATCGAACGCTAGGCCGAGTGGTCGACCAGGCGTGGCAGGTCGGCGCGGTCAGTCTGCTGCGTACCTCGCTGTTCCTTGTCGCAACGGTGTTGGCGATTCTTGTTGCGACTGAACTCACGATCCGCAATCGCACACGGTTCGCAGCTCAGCGGAGAGTCCCGAATCGACGCCAGCGTCTGAGATCTGCAGCAGTTGCGGCATCAGTGGGTCTCGTGAGCTGGGTGGCAGGCGTCACCGATGTGATCAACCCGTACTATGCGGCAGTCATCGTCGGTCTCGCCACAGTGGTGGCTGCGTCCGGTGCGTCCCTGCTCATCAGCGACGCAGTCGCTAGGCGTGGTCCGAGCAACCTCCTCGTGGGAGCCAAGCGGGCATCGGCATCGGGATGGATCATCGGTCTTGTCGTCGGAGTGATCACCCTGTCAGGGACACTCCTGTCGGGCATGGTCAACAATGCGCTCCACACCGAACAAAAGGCCTACATTCCCGACCAGCCGCCGATGTCCATCGTCGCCTATGAGGTCGGCGACGAGACATCACGCCTCGTCACCTCCGCGTGGCGCAGCGCCACACCTCAGCAACCGAGTGAGCCGTGGGCTCTACCGATCGCCCGGTCAGGAGCAAACGACCGACTCTTCGCCTCTAGCCCAGAGTTCGTCGAATGCGCCGAAGGCCAAGGTGGAATCAACAATGACGCGCGCTGCCCAGTGCCCGAGCGCATCACCGTAAACCCCACCGATGTCGCTCTCGGCGACGCGCCTCGAGGGGGCGTGCTGGCCGACCCAGATCTCATCGTAGACGGCAATGTCGGACTCCTGCGAACCACCAGTGACGGGCAGGTAGTCGGCAGCTGGATCGTCCCGGCCCAAGGAATGCAAGCCTTGGGGAACTTTCTACCCGGTGTCGTCGTCGACCCGGAATCAAAGATCGCGGCAGATCTCGACATCGCGCCCGTCGGCAATAAGCAGATTGTTCTGGACGGCTCTGCGCTCGCCGAGGACGAGTTGACCCGCATCGGCGCCTCCATTGCAGGTTCGACGCCAGCCACGCGCGTGGTGGTAGAGACAGGGTATGACGATGGCGGACTGACAGAGTTCATGGCGTTCGTCTCCCTCGGGGCAGCGCTCCTGGTCGGCGTGATGGTCGTCGTTCTAGGTGCCGGGTTGATCCGATCGAGCCAACCGTTCTGCACGTTGGTCGACTCGCTAGGAGCCACGCGGTCCACTCGCTGGCGCGTCGCGTCCGCGATGCTCGTCGAACCGTTCGTCGTGCTCCTTGCTGTTCCGGTTGGGATCGCCGTGGCGATGCCACTGTGGGACTCCGCACCTGTCGACTGGGCTAGCCCTGTGACCCCGCTTCCGATCATCGTCGGTGCTGCAGGCTTGTTCTGGGTACTGGTGCGCCTGGCCCTTGGCCCGAGTAGAAACGCTCAAAGGCGTTGAGGCGTCAGGCTGAACCCCCGTGCCGAACAAGGGGGCGGTCGTCCGAGCACTCGAGCGGTTGGCGGGGCTACTAGCCGCCAACTAGTGATCGAAAGAGCGCGCCGTCCTACGATCAAAGTCACACCGAGCCCGGCCGGCCATGGTGTCTCATGGACGGTCGTTCCTGAGACGGCCGTGACATTCACTCAATTGTCGACGAGCGCGTCTTGGCCCGATGTGATCGATCAGTTGCCCTGCATGGCCGCACAGACGCTGCCGCGCGTCAGGCGCCGATGTGCGCTGTGCGCAGGGCGGAGACGGCCGCTTCGATCGCGTTGGGGTCATCGCCGATGTCGGGCGCGTGGGCGCGCGTGGAAGGGTCGAGTCGCCCTCCTAGGTGTGCGAGCTCGACCAGGAGCGGCATCGTCGCCAGTCCGAGTTCGGTGAGCGAGTACCTGCCCTGCTTGCCGCGGGCGGTCTCGGCCTTCGTCAGGAGGCGCTGGTCGACGAGGTCGGCCAGGCGGCGTGACAAGACAGGTGCGCTGATGCCCTCCTGACTGCCGGTGAGCAGCTCACGGAAGGACCGCCGGTCGTGCAAGGCGATGTCACGCAGGATCAGCAGGCTCCACCGATCACCGAGCAGTTCCAGGCTGCGATTGATCGGGCACGACGATCGCGGTTCGGAGATCATCGCCCTCCATCCGGGTAGTTGCACTTCGTGATCACTCACTCTACGCTGGAACCGAGCAGTAACACAATGCAACTACTCGGCTGGCATCGGTCGGCCCGAGGAGACACGATGAAGGCCTTCGTCCTGGAGACGTATAGAAAGCCGCTCCGGGCGGTTGAGATGCCCGAACCGACGCCCGCCCCGCACGAGGTTCTCGTGCGGATGGTCGCGGCCGGGGTCAATCACGCCGACGAGCGCACCCGCACCGGCGAGTTCAAGGCCGTCTTCCACCTCGACCTGCCCAAGGTCATGGGTGGAGAGCTCTCCGGCGAGGTCATCGCCGTCGGTGAGGGCGTGACCGGCTTCCGCCCCGGTGACCGGGTGTACGGCTACACGGGCGTCGTCGGTATGGGCACCTGGGCCGAGGTCGTCGCCGTCGACGCCGCCGCCCTGGCACCCGCCCCGTCGAGCATCCCTCTCGTCGACGCCGCCGCCCTGCCCGTCGTCGCCCTGACCGCATGGCAGGCGCTCGTCACCCTCGGTCAGATCCAGCCGGGGCAGACCGTCCTCGTGCACGGCGGGGCCGGCGGAGTCGGCTCGGCCGTGATCCAGCTCGCCAAGCACCTGGGCGCCACCGTCGCCACGACGGCATCGGCCGATAGCGCGGACGTTGTCAGAGCCCTGGTCGCCGACATTGTCATCGACTACCGCAGCGAGGACTTCGTCGACCGGCTCGCCAACACCCCGTGGACATCGTTGTCGACACCCAGGGCGGCGACATCACCACCCGCTCCCTCCGCGTCCTACGTCGCGGCGGCCTCGTCGTCGGCATCTCCGGGACGCCCGACCCGCACCTGGCCGATCAAGCCGGCGCGGGCCTCGTCATCAAGGCCGCACTCGCCGTCCTCAGCCTCCGCCTGCGGCGGCAGGCGCGGCGCCTCGGCGTGCGCTACCGGTTCCTGTTCATCCAGCCCGACGGCGAAGCCCTGGCCGCGACTGCCGGTCTCGTCGATGACGGCGTCCTGAGCCCGGTCGTCGACCGCGTCCTGCCGTTTGACGACACCCTGGTCGCACTCGAACAACTCCTCGCTGGTCGAACTCGAGGCAAGCTCCTCGTCACCACGACCCCCGAGGAGGGCACCAACCATGCCTGACGCACTCGCCACCCCGACGAGCCATCGCACCCACGAGACCGTCGGCGGTGCAGTACGAGCGATGACCTGGGTCACCGCTCCCACCCTCCACCTGGACGTCGCCGGCGACACCCTCGCCTACCGCGATCTCGGCGCCAACGCAGGGGCACCGGTCCTACTCCTCACCCACCTGAGCGCCACCCTCGACGAGTGGGACCCGCGCGTCGTCGACGCCCTCGCCGCCGGTCGCCGCGTCATCGCCGTGGACCTACCCGGAGTGGGCGGATCGACCGGCGCGGTCCCCCTGACCGTTCAGGGAATGGCCGACGCCGCGCGCGCGTTCGTCGCCGCGCTCGGCCTCACCAGGATCGACCTGCTCGGCTTCTCACTCGGCGGGTTCGTCGCGCAGCAGGTCGCCCTCGATGATCCCGGACTCGTGCGGAGACTCGTCCTCACCGGCACCGGGCCAGCGGGCGGCGCCGGGATAGACCACCGCACCGGCGCCGCCTACATCTACGTCGACATGGTCCGCGCCGCGCTCGCCCGCACCGACGTCAAAGAGTTCCTCTTCTTCCCCCGCACGCCCGCAGGCAAGGCCGCCGCGAAGGACTACCTCGCGAGGATCCGCGAACGCGTGATGGACCGCGACGACCCCATCACCCTGACCGCATTCCGGCGCCAGATCGCCGGCATCAAGGCCTGGGGCCGCCAGCAGCCGCAGGACCTTACTGCGATCACGGCGCCGACGCTGATCGCCAACGGCGACCACGACCGCATGGTCCCCACCGCACTGTCCCGCGACATGCACGCCCGCATCCCCGACAGCACCCTCGCCATCTACCCGGGATCAGGCCACGGCGGTATCTTCCACCACCATCGCCACTTCATCCCCACGCTCCTGGCGCACCTTGACGCCTGACCCCCTACACCGTCTACGATCTGCCGCCGAGCGCGTGAGGCGCCCCGCCAAGGATCTCTGCGGGAACACCGCTAATTAGCGCTGTGATTCACACG
>JBQGOU010000075.1:9512-12050 GCA_052086865.1 Cellulomonadaceae bacterium | reverse complement strand
AGCGACCTGGCCACTCTCGACGCGCTGGAGTTCCTGCGTCAGCCGGGGCAGCGCATCGAGGTGCTCCAGGTCGGGGTGATCCGCACCACCGATGGGCGGCGCTACGTCGAGATCTCCCCGCTCAGCCGCGGGTCCCGCGAACCGCGCGGAGTTGAGGCCACCCAGGAGATCCCCGCCATCGACCGGACCGTCGAGCCCGAGCCTGCCGCGCCCGAGCCCGCAGAGCTCGAGCCCGTCGAGTCCGCGCTACCCGAGGTGGCCGAGCCGACCGAGATCGTTGAGCCCGCTGAGCCTGAGCCCGCTGGTCCTCCTGTGCCGGAGAGCACGCCGACCGGATCTGCCGCACCGGCACCGGCGGACGACGTTGAGACGACACAGGTTCTGCGGCGGCGCGCGGTTGCGCCTCCCGTGGCGCGGCCTGCCGGGACGCAAAGCGCCGCCCCGCGGGACGACGTGCCCGCGAGCCCGGTGGTCACAGAACCGAGCCGGGCGCGCCGGGCGCGTCCAGCCGCCGACGAGGGTGCGATCACCACCAGTCCCGCAGGAGTCCCCGCGGTTCCCGAGCCTGCCGAGGCTGCCGGGTCGGCCGAGCCTGCCGGGCCAACCGCCGCAGCAGTCGAGTCCGCCGCCACTCGCTCGACGCCTGCGCTGGCGCCCGCACCTGTGCTGGCGCCAGCGGGCTCCGCGCTCAGACCGGCAGCGACAGCACCTCGGGAGACCGAGGAGTTGGCTCGCCCGGCCGCAGCGCTCGCGGACTCCTGGTTCGGCGCACCCCTGGCGGAAGGGACCCGGGCCCGCCGCGCACAGGAACCCGCCGACGGCGTGGCGCCGACAGCGGGTTCCCTCGACGCCGGCGCGACCCCGACCGCGGCTGCGGCAGATCTGCGCCTCGCTCGCTTCGCCGCGACGCTCGGCGAACCGATCGAGCTCGTCTGGGTCAGGCTTCGGCGAGGCGAACGGCTGACCATCGCGTTGCACCCGAACGGCGACCTCGAGCTGCCCAGCGGAAGCCGCTACGTCGATCTCGACCGGGCGACGACCGCCGTCGGCGGCTCCGGTGCGACCGACGGATGGCGGGTGTGGCGCATCGGCGACGACGGCCCGCTCCTGCTGGACGTCGTCGAGGACGCTCAGCCCCAGCCGTAGGCGGTGG
This sequence comes from Cellulomonadaceae bacterium, assembly GCA_052086865.1. Taxonomy (GTDB): domain Bacteria; phylum Actinomycetota; class Actinomycetes; order Actinomycetales; family Cellulomonadaceae; genus Flavimobilis. The sequence goes on along the minus strand of JBQGOU010000075.1, from coordinate 10,897 downwards.
TCCAGCGGCTGATCTCGGCGTAGAAGCGTTCCCGGGGGCCGGCCGGGGACAGCGCGAGGTCGTGCAGGCCGCCGTCGATGCGCACGAGCGTCGCGACGGGGCCGAGGTGGCTCACGCGACGGGCGATCACCTCGACGTCGAGCACCGAGTCGGAGCTGCGCATCGCCTCGCTCCACCGTGCGGCGATTGAGCTGCGGGCCGAGAGCAGCACGAGCACGGGGACATCGATGGACAGACCCTTGGCCACCTGCGCATGACCGGCGATCACGGCGGCGAGCCATCCGGCGCGCACCGGGAAGGAGGGTGTGGGGCGCCAACGGGTGTCGAAGTCCCACTCCCCGCCCGCGGCCCTGCTGACGGTTCGCGCGTAGAAACCCTGGTCGATGTTGGGCAGGGGCGTCGTGGGCTGGAATCGAGCGAGCTGGGAGATGGCCGGCGTGCTGACCGTCCGCGCCACCGAGGACCCCAGCAGCTCGAGCCAGGGGCTGTTCAGCACGAGTCCGATGCACTCACCGGGGTGGCGGTCCACCCACAGGGCGGCGACCAGCCCTCCGGTCGAGTGGCCCATGATCATCAGTGACGCGTGTCGACCCAGCTCTTCGCGGACCACCGCGATGGCCGTCTCCAGATCCTCGTCGTACGTCGCGAGGTCACGGGTGTAGCCCGGCGTCTGGTGCTTGCGCAGGCTGCGTCCGTACTTACGCAGGTCGAGGGCGTAGAAGGCGGCGCCCTGGCCCGTCCAGTGCTCGGCCAGGCCGGTCTGGAAGAAGTAGTCGCTCCAGCCGTGCAACGACAGCACGGCGCGCACGGGGCGCCCACCGCCCGCGCCCTGCTGAGCGGGTGGCAGGCGGCGGACCAGGGTGGCGACGACGGCGCCCTCGTCGTCGTCGGCCAGGGGCAGGGTCCGTGCCTCGTAGCCGTCCCCGAGGACGTCGGGAACCCATCCGGACCCGGGCGCCGGGGCGCCCTCGGTCACGGTTCGACGACGATCTTGCCGAACACGCTCCCCGCGGACATCCGCTCGAGCCCTTCGCGCACGCGCTCGAGCGGAAGGACCTCGTCGATCGGCGGGCGCAGTCCTGTGCGCGCGCAGAGAGAGACAAGGGCAGCGAGGTCGTCGCGGGACCCCATCGTCACCCCGCGCACCGTGATCTCGTTGAAGAAGATGCGGGTCAGCTGCGCCGGCGGCGCATCACCGGTTGTCGCGCCGGCCACGGCCACGGTTCCGCCCGGCCGAACGCTCGCCACCGAGTGCGCCCAGGTTGCGGCACCGACGGTCTCGATGACGGCGTCCACCCGGCGTGGCAGGCGTTGTCCGGTCTCGACGACCTCCGCGGCGCCCAGTCGGCGGGCCCGTTGGCGACGCTCCTCGGTGCGCGAGGTTG
>JBQGOU010000075.1:0-9502 GCA_052086865.1 Cellulomonadaceae bacterium | reverse complement strand
GCGAAGACCTCGAGACCCGCGGCAGCGCCCAGCATGATTGCGGCGGTGGCCACGCCGCCGCCGGCTCCCTGCACGAGCACGCTCTGCCCCGGCGTGAGACCTGCTCCCCGGAAGAGCAGGGAGTATGCGGTCAACCACGCCGTCGGCAAGCACGCGGCGACGTGGAAGTCGAGCTCCGCTGGCTTGTCGACGAGGTTCGCCGTCGGGACCGAGACGTACTCCGCGAGCGTGCCGGGGTACTTCTCCGAGAGCAGCGTGCGCCGTTCGCCCGGGTCCACGCCGTGCCCGTCCCCGCCGATGACCCCGTGGACGACGACCTCGCGGCCGGCGAGTGTCACCCCGGCCGCATCGGTGCCCAGGATCATCGGCAGCGCGGCGTCGGGCAGTCCCACGCCCCGCAGCGACCACAGGTCATGGTGATTGAGGCTCGCCGCCCGCACTCGGACGGTGGTCCAGCTTTCGCGGGGGGTCGGCTCGGGGCGGTCGCCGACCTCGAGGCAGGACAGCGGGTCGGCAGGATCGGTGCGGAAGGCGTAGGCGGCGCGCATGGGTCCAACCTACGACGAGACGGCCCCCAGTGTGGCAGGATCTTCCCCACCTCATGTACGGCCGGGGCGGGTCCTGTCGCCGCATCGTTGCGGCGACAGGAGCAACACCCCGGGTATCTCCCGGTAACCCGACCGACACACAACCGTCCTAGGGTCCGGCAGGAAGCAGCACCGCGTCGATCAGGTGCTGTTCGTCGAGTTGTTCATCCCCACCGGAAGGTTCCGGCACATGACAGCGGTGCTCGCGGCTCCACCCCCACGGCTCGGTCGGGTCCTGCCCGGCGCGCTCGCCATCCTCGGGGTGTTCCTCGCCCTGTTCCTGACTACAGGATCGGGCATTGCGCGGGCGACGACGACGGACAGCCCGTGCGACCCGAGCGCCGGGTCCGCCTGCCTGCTCACCGGGGTCCGGGACGCGTCCGGGGCCAAGCTGGGCGGGGTGACGGTGTCCGTGGCAGGTCCGAGCTTCGACGAGGAGTTCGAGACGGTGGCGGGCGAGGACCTGTCAATCACGCTTCCCGGCGCGGGCACCTACACGGTTTCCTTCGACCCGGACACCCTGCCCGAGGGCACGACGCTTCCCAGCGGCGCGGCGACCGAGAAGTCGGCAAGCGGTCAGCTGGGCAGCAGCGCCCGGGTGTTCTTCATCCTCGAGGCCGGGGCCTCCACCGCTCCGCCGACCTCCGGGTCGGAGACGGGCGAGGCGGGCGAGGCGCCGGCACCCGACGACGCGACGGTCGACGCCGAGCCGACACCGAGCGGGTCCGTGACGGCCAAGCAGTTCTGGCAGCAGCTGGGGTCAGGTCTGCGCTTCGGGCTGCTGCTCGCGCTGGCCGCCGTCGGGCTCAGCCTAATCTACGGCACGACGAAGCTCTCCAGCTTCTCCCACGGCGAGCAGGTCACGCTGGGTGCCGTCTCCGCCTACCTCTTCATCAACGTGATGGGGCTGCCCCTGGCCGTCGGGGTCGTGCTGACGGTTCTCGTGTGCGGCGCGACCGGCTGGCTGCAGGACGCCGGGATCTGGAAACCGTTGCGGCGGCGCGGAACCCCGATCGTGCAGATGATGATCGTCACGATCGGGCTGTCCATCGCGCTGCAGTTCACGATCCAGCTGATCATCGGCCCCGGGTCGGTGCGCATCCTGACCTCGAACCCCCAGGTGTGGACGGTCGGTCCGTTCACCCTCACCAGGGCCTCGTGGGTGGCGATGGGCATTGCGATCGTCGTCCTGGCTGCGGTCGCGTGGTTCCTCACCAAGACCCGCATCGGACAGGCGACGCGCGCCGTGTCGGACAACGCGTCGCTCGCCTCGGCCACCGGCATCGACACCGACAAGATCGTCCGCATCGTGTGGGTCCTGGCCACGGCGCTCGCGGGTCTGGGCGGAATGCTCTACGCCATGGTGTTCGGGACGACCAACTGGATGATGGGCATGCAGATGCTGCTGCTCATGTTCGCTGCGGTCACCCTGGGCGGGCTCGGCACCGCCTTCGGTGCGCTGGTTGGCTCGATCGTCATCGGGCTCGTGGTCGAGCTCTCCAACCTCGTCCTGCCGAGCGACCTGCGGTATGCCACGGCGCTGGCGATCCTCATCCTCGTCCTCCTCGTCCGCCCCCAGGGTCTGCTGGGCCGGCGCGAGCGCATCGGCTGAAGGGAAGCAGGCAACCATGGAATGGACACGAATCCTCAGCCAGGTCCTGGGGGAGCTTCTCGCCCCGACGACGGCGGCCTACGCCCTTGCGGCCATCGGGCTCAACCTGCACTTCGGCTTCACCGGCCTGCTCAACATGGGTCAGGCCGGCTTCATGCTGCTCGGCGCCTACGGTTTCGCGATATCGACGATCCAGGGCGCGCCCATCTGGCTCGCGGTCCTCATCGCCCTGGGCGCAGGGGCGGTGTTCGCGGCCATCCTTGGCATTCCCACGCTGAAGCTGCGCGGCGACTACCTCGCGATCGTGACCATCTCGGCGGCGGAGATCATCCGCATGCTTGGGCGGTCGACAGTGTTCGACGACTACACGGGAGGATCGTCCGGGCTCACCGGGAACTCGTTCAAGTCGACCTTCCAGGACCTCTCCCCCCTGCCCGGAGGTGAACGATGGTCCCTTGGCCCGCTCACCTACGCCACCGACGGTTCGGACTCCTGGTGGATCCGCATCGTGGCCTGGTCGATTGTGCTGCTCGGCGTCCTGATCACCTGGTTCCTGACCTCCAGCCCCTGGGGGCGCGTGCTCAAGGGCATCCGCGAGGACGAGGACGCGGTGCGCGCGCTCGGCAAGAACGTCTACTCGTACAAGATGCAGTCGCTCATTCTCGGCGGGTGCGCGGGCTCGCTGGCCGGCGTCCTGTTCGTGCTGCCGCGCGCCGTTCAGCCAGACGCGATGGGCAGGTCCATGACCTTCTTCGTGTGGACCGTGCTGCTGCTGGGCGGTGCGGCGACGATCTTCGGCCCCGTGCTCGGCTCGATGCTCTTCTTCGGCACCTACATGCTGCTGCGGGCCTCGATGCGAGCCGGCCTGCCCTCGGACCTGGTGTCCTCCACCCAGATCGAGCAGATCGGTGGAGCCCTCGTCGGCGTCGCACTGATGCTCCTGGTGATCTTCAGGCCGCAAGGCATCCTCGGGAACAAGAAGGAGCTGGCGTTCGATGTCCGATGACACCCGCCCCATCCATCCCCAGGCCGACCCCGTCGCCCAGGTCGTTCGCGACCTGTCGTTCGTCGCGGCCGCGCCGGGCAGCACCAAGCCCGACCCGATCCTCGTCGTCGACGACGTCGTCCGGCGCTTTGGCGGCATGACGGCCGTCGACGTCGATCACCTCGAGGTGCAGCGGGGCGCGATCACGGCACTCATCGGGCCCAACGGCGCGGGCAAGACGACGTTCTTCAACCTGCTCACCGGGTTTGACACGCCCAGCTCGGGCACCTGGACCTTCGACGGTGACTCGATCGCCGGGAAATCGGGTGCCAAGGTGGCCCGCAAGGGCATGGTGCGCACCTTCCAGCTGACCAAGGCGCTGTCCCGGCTCAGCGTGCTGGACAACATGTTGCTCGCCGCGCCGGACAACCCCGGTGAGAACGTCGTGCTGTCCTTCGTGCGGCCGCTGTGGAAGCGTCGAGAGGCGGTTCTGACGGTCAAGGCCATGGAGATCCTCGAGCGGTTCAAGCTGGACGCCAAGGCCGACGACTTCGCCGGGAGCCTGTCCGGCGGGCAGCGCAAGCTGCTGGAGATGGCGCGAGCCATCATGACCGACCCGAAGATGATCATGCTGGACGAGCCGATGGCCGGGGTGAACCCGGCCCTCGTGCAGTCGCTGCTGGGCCACATCCAGTCGTTGCGTGACGACGGGATGACCGTCCTGTTCGTCGAGCACGACATGCATGCGGTGCGACACGTCTCCGACTGGGTCGTCGTCATGGCCGAGGGACGAGTCGTGGCCGAAGGGCCCCCGCACTCCGTGATGCAGGACCAGGCGGTCGTGGACGCCTACCTCGGTGCGCACCACGACACCGACCTGGGCGACGACAGCCTGCTGGACCCGAAGATCCTCGCGCAGCTCGCTGCGCAGGCCGAGGAGGAGAGCTGATGAGCCCCGACGCACATCCCGCCGCAGACGGCAGCGCCACGGCCACCGTGCCCGAGCCCCTGCTGCGCGCGGACAACCTGGTGGCCGGGTACCTGCCCGGGGTGAACATCCTCAACGACTGCTCGATCGAGGTCGGCAAGGGTGAGCTGGTCGGCATCATCGGACCCAACGGGGCCGGGAAGTCGACCCTGCTCAAGGCGCTGTTCGGGCTGGTGCATATCCGGGACGGGCATGTGCTGCTCGAGGGCAACGACATCACGAACCGCAAGGCGAACGTGCTCGTCGAGCAGGGCGTCGGCTTCGTGCCGCAGAGCAACAACGTGTTCCCCTCGCTCACCATCGAGGAGAACCTCAAGATGGGCGTGTTCCTGCGACCCAAGAGCTTCGCCAAGCGCTTCGAGTTCATCGCGGACCTGTTTCCCACGCTGGGCGAACGGCGCACGCAGCGTGCCGGCTCCATGTCCGGCGGCGAACGGCAGATGGTCGCGATGGCCCGCGCGCTGATGATGAACCCGTCCGTCCTGCTGCTCGACGAGCCCTCCGCCGGGCTCTCGCCCGTGCGCCAGGACGAGACCTTCCTGCGCACCCGCATGATCAACAAGTCCGGTGTGAGCATCGTCATGGTCGAGCAGAACGCACGCCGTTGTCTGCAGATCTGCGACCGCGGCTACGTCCTGGACCAGGGCCGAGACGCCTACACCGGGACGGGCCGGGAGCTGATGAACGACCCGAAGGTCATCTCGCTGTACCTCGGGACGCTTGCGGACGACGAGGAGGCGGCCAAGAAGACGGCCGCCGAGGCGATCGAGAGCGCGCCGGACCCGACGCTGCCCATCGACCCGGAGGCCTGAGCACCGGGCCGCCTGGAGCGCCCGAAGCCCCGGAGAGCCGCTCGGACCCACGAAGCCCCGCCGACCGACGTCGGCGGGGCTTCCCGCGCTTGACACCGGGGCCACCGGGGCCAACGGGGCCGGGCTGGCCGCAACTCGAGGCGGGGCGGAGGACACGGGTGGGCGGAGGACCGGAAGGCAGGCGAGGGTCGACGGGTCTCCGGGCATGACGAAGGGCTCGGCACCGACGGTGCCGAGCCCTTCGCGGGTGGTGCTCGAGGGATGCTGCTCGGTTAGCCGACCGTGCCCTCAACCGAGCGCTGGTAGACCGGGACGTTGTTCTCGTCGTACTCGTAGACCCCGATGAACGCGGACGACGGGTCCATGTCCTCGTTGATCGGGCCGATGCCGGAGAGCGGCACGTAGCGGATCTCGTTGCCCTTGCCGAGCTCCTCGACGCCCTCGGCGAAGGTGGCGACCTCCACAGAGTCCGACTCGCTGCCCGAAACCGCACGCAGGTTGTCGGCGATCGTCTGCCCGTCCGTGGCGCCGCCACGGACGGCGGCCAGAGCCGCCAGGATCACGGCGTCGTAGGACTCGGGCCCGTAGGAGAAGTCCGTCAGCGCCTCGCCCTCGTTCTCCTGGTACCAGTCGCTCAGGCGCGTCTTGAACTCGTCGTTCGCCTGGGCGCCCGGAATGGTTCCCTTCGCGCCGGCGAGGGTGCCTGCGTCGAACTTGCCCTCGTACGAGGCGGTGTTGCCGTCCGTGTAGTACGTCTTCGTCATGTCCCACCCCTGGGACACGAGCTCGGACACGATGGCCTGCGTCTCGTCGAACGCGATGATGAGGATCACGTCCGGGCTCTGGGCGAGGAGTGAGGTGACCTGAGCGGAGAAGTTCGTCTCACCGGGCTGGAACTCCTGACCGGAGCCGGACCCGCCGAACACGACCTCGCCGCCGCCGTCCTCGAGCGTCTTCTCGACGACGTTGCGCAGCCCCGTGCCGTAGTCCTCGTTCTGGACGAGCATCGCGACCTTCGTGGCACCGTCGTCGAGAATCAGCGACCCCAGCGCGGAGCCCTGCACGGTGTCCGGCGGCGCGGTGCGCGAGTACAGCGGGCTGTACCCGGACAGCGTGGTGGAGGTGTTGGCGGGGGAGATCATCATGATCCCGGCCTCGGTGATCTGGTCGACCACGTTGATCGAGACGCCCGAGGACGCTGCGCCGATGACGACGCCAGCGCCCTGGTTGATGAGCTCCGTCGCGCTCTGCGTGGAGACGTTCAGGTCGGTCGTGTCACCGGAGTCCGTCGGGGCGATCGTGACCGGGTTGCCGAGGACGCCTCCCGCCTCGTTGATCTCGTCGACGGCGACACCCACGCCGGCGATCTCGGGCGGGCCGAGGAACGCCAGGGTCCCGGTCAGCGGGAGCAGCGTCCCGACGACGAGTGGTTCGGCGTCTCCGCCACCTCCGCCAGCCGTCCCTCCGGTCGTTTCCGGGCTGTCGCTGTCGCTACCACAGGCCGACAGAGCGAGGGCGGCGGCGGCGACGAGGGCGATACCCCGTGTAGCCAGCGTGCGCTGAGTCATTCCATTCCCCTTTCCGGCAGACCGAGAGTCGGTCTCGTCCCGAACGTGCAGCCGCGCACGGGAGTTCCGTCGTGCGCGGTGCGGTGAAACCTAGCCGCCTTTTGTGTCCGCCGTGTGTCAGGCAGCGACTTCCTGCGTATCGTTACGAGGCTGTGACCAAGGTCACTCCTCTGGGCCGAACGCTTCGAGGAGCCCCGGCGCGGGCCGCGCAGATCCGTGGCACGATGCGGATCGTGGCCGTCGGGTGCCTCGTGGAACAGTGCGTCCGGCACCGTCGATGAAAGGACAACCTCGATGATCGTCGCCTTCTCCGTCGCGCCCTCAGGTGCTGGTGAATCGGTTGCTGCCGCGGTGGCCGCTGCCGTCCGCGTGGTGCGCGAGTCCGGACTGCCGAACCGGACGTCCAGCATGTTCACCGAGCTCGAGGGCTCGTGGGACGAGGTGTTCGACGTGGTCAAGCGCGCAACCGAAGCCGTGGCGCCGTACGGCTCGCGGGTGTCGCTCGTGCTCAAGGCCGATATCCGTCCCGGTCACACGGGCGAGCTGGACGGGAAGCTGGCGCGCCTGGAGGCGCATCTTCGCGACGACGGGTGACCGGGCCGACGACTGACCGTAACGACGAGTGGTGCTCACCGCGTGCTCCTCAGCGCGGTGCCGACACCTCGGCGAGGAAGTCGCGGACGATCGGCCCGAGCTGGTCGAAGTCGATGAGGAAGCCGTCGTGCCCGAAATCGGAGTGCAGCACCGCCAGCGGTTCCGCGCCGGGGATGTGGGTGGCCATGAGCCGTGACTTCGCCGGCAGGAAGAGCCGGTCGGTGTCCACCGTGACGATGAGCGCGCGCGCGGTGATCGACCGCAGGGCCGCGACTACGCCCCCGCGGTCGCGGCCCAGGTCGTGGGTGAGCATCGACTCCGTGAGCACGAGGTAGCTGTTGGCGTCGAAGCGGCGCGCGAGCTTGTGCGCATGGTGGTCGAGATAGGACTGGGCGGCGAACCTGCCCCCGCGCAGCGGTTCCTCGGCGCGCTGGGGGATGCGTCCGAAGCGTTCGTCGAACTCCACGGCGCTGCGGTAGGTGGTGTGCGCGATCTGCCGGGCCAGCCCGAGCCCGACATGGGGCCCCTGCCCGTCGGGTGCGTCGTAGTAGTCGCCCTGGCGAAAGCCCGGGTCGGCCTGGATGGCCACGAGCTGCGTGTGTGCCCAGGCGATCTGGTCGCCCGGCGTCTGCGCGGCGGAGGCGATGACCGCCACACCGGGTACCTCCACCCCGGCCTCGGGCCCCAGCAGGGACCACTCCAGCACGCGGTGGCCACCCATCGAGGCGCCGATCACCAGCTGCCAGCTCGTGATGCCGAGCTGCCGGGTCAGCTCGATCTCGGCGGCGACCTGGTCGCGGACGGTGATGGTCGGGAAGCGGCTGCCCCAGGGGGCGCCGTCGGGTGCCGTCGAGGAGGGGCCCGTGCTGCCCTGACACCCGCCCAGCACATTGGGTGCGACCACGAAGTAGCGGTCGGTGTCGATCGGAGCCCCTGGGCCCACCAGCTCCTCCCACCAGCCCGCGGTCGGCTGACCGGGGCCCGCCGGGCCGCGCACGTGGGCGTCGCCCGTGAGTGCGTGCAGCACCAGCACCGCGTTGTCGCCCGCCTCGTTGAGCGTGCCCCAGGACTCGTACGCCATCCGGACGCCGGGCAGGGTGGTGCCGCCTTCCAGCTCGACGGCACCGATCTCGGCGAACCGTCGCGCGCCGGGATCGGTGCCTTCGCGCCAGGCCCCGGAGGCTGGCACCGGCGGGTGGTCGCCGGGCGCGGGCAGGCCCGGGCGTGGGCCGCGCACCGGCGCACCGGCGAAGGCCGGCGCCTCGGTGCGGCGCGCCTGGCCGCCCGCGCTCGCGGATGTCGGTTCGGCGGTCATGGGACCCCACTGTACGAAAGTGGCGGGCGCGTGCTGGGCCACGGAGTCTCAGGCCTCCCGGGCGTCGGCTGCGGCGGCGAAGCCGAGCTGGAGGTCGGCGACGATGTCGGCGACGTTCTCCAGGCCCACCGCGAGACGCACCAGACCGGGCGTGATCCCGGACTGGAGCTGCTCGGCGGGCGTCAGCTGGCTGTGGGTGGTCGATGCCGGGTGGATCACGAGCGAACGCACGTCGCCGATGTTCGCGACGTTCGAGTGCAGCTGGAGGGCCGATACGAAGGCCTTGCCCGCTTCGAGCCCGCCCGCGACCTCGAAGGCGACCACGGCGCCGGAGCCCTTCGGGGTGTACTTGAGCGCGTTGGCGTGCCAGGGGCTCGAGGGCAGGCTCGCATAGTGCACCGTGAGCACGTCCGGGTGCGCCTCGAGGTGCTCGGCGATCTGCAGGGCGTTGGCGACGTGGCGCTCGACGCGCAGCGACAGGGTCTCGATGCCTTGCGCGATCAGGAAGGCGTTGAACGGGGAGATTGCGGAGCCGAGGTCGCGCAGCAGCTGCACGCGAGCCTTGAGGACGTAGGCGAGGTTGGCGCCGAGAACACCGTTCACGCCCAGGTCACGGGCGTAGACGAGGCCGTGGTAGCTCGGGTCGGGGGTGTTGAAGCCGGGGAACTTCCCGGGGTCCTTGGCGAAGTCGAAGTTCCCGGAGTCGACGATCACACCGCCGATGGCGGTTCCGTGGCCGCCGAGGTACTTGGTCGCCGAGTGCAGCACCACGTCCGCGCCGTGCTCGATCGGGCGCAGCAGGTACGGGGTGGCGACCGTGTTGTCGACGATCAGTGGAACGCCCGCCTCGTGCGCGATTGCGGCGACGGTCTCGATGTCGAGCACGTCCGACTGCGGGTTGGGGATCGTCTCGCCGAAGAACAGCTTGGTGGTGGGGCGGACGGCGTCGCGCCACTGCTGCGGGTCGTGCGGGTAACCGACGACCGTGGTCTCGCTAACGAAGTTCGTACGGGTGGGTGGCAGATGCATGAACGTGCCGCC
>JBQGOU010000074.1:10973-12096 GCA_052086865.1 Cellulomonadaceae bacterium | reverse complement strand
GCATTCCTCAGAACAACGTCTGTCGCGCACGCTGGGTGGGCGAGTGACGCCCGGTGTGGCTTGCGTGGTGTGCCAACTCGTACGGGTCGCGGTGGGCGCAGCGACACGGCAGGCAGAGTGTGAACCTTGCTTCGATCAGCCTGCGGATGATCAAAACCATGCCCATTCCGGTGCCCCCGTTGACGGTCCAGGACGAGCGACTTCGGTTGCTGCAGAGTCCGATCGACGCGGTGTCTCGGGTCCGACGGGACATTGACATCGCCCGCAAGCGCTCCGAGGCATTGCGGCGCTCGCTGTTGACCGCCGCGTTCTCGGGGAAGCTGACCGGGTCGTCGTCGGACACGGAACGGATCGAGGAGCTGGCGGAGGTCGACGCGCGATGACGGGCCAGCAGGTGCGGCTGTTCCTGGTCGACGGCCGACCCGGCGGGCTGATGACGGCCGAGATCATGAACTGGACCGGTCATGTGCTCAAGGGCAAGCGCGAGGCATTGGCCGAGATTCGGAGCCGGCCGGAGGCGAGGCGCACGGGCGTCTACATCCTGCTCGGGGAGAACGAGGTCGCGGGCGGGCCTCTGGGCTACATCGGTCAGTCGGACGACGTGTCCAAGCGTCTCGTGCAGCACGACGCGAAGAAGGTGTTCTGGGACGAGGTCGTCGTCATCACCTCCAAGGACACCAACCTCACCAGCGCCCACGTGCGCTACCTGGAGTCCCGGCTGATCCTGTTGGCCAAGTCCATCGGCCGCGTGCCGCTCGACAACGGCAACGAGCCCTCGGGCGGCGCCGATCTGCCCGAGGCCGACGCCTCGGACATGGACTACTTCATCGACCAGCTGCGGATCCTGCTGCCGGTGCTGGGCGTGGACATGTTCCGGGGCCGAGCCCAGCGAGCGCCGTCGGCGCCCCATGCACTGGCTGCCGCGAGCGAACCCACCCGCGACGACGTCAGCCCGGTGTTTCACCTGAACACCCGCGGCGGCGTCGCGGCACGGGCCCAGGTCATCGACGGGGAGTTCACCGTGCTCGAAGGGTCGGTGATCCGCGCGCAGATGAGCGTGTCCGCGAAGAGCGCGGCCAGCACGCTCCGTCAGTTCGAGGCCCGCTCGGCGATTCACCGGAAG
>JBQGOU010000074.1:2489-10963 GCA_052086865.1 Cellulomonadaceae bacterium | reverse complement strand
CACCGGAAGGTGATCGACGGTGCCGTCCCGGACCCGTCCGGGCGCCTGACGACGCTGACCAGGGACGTCGTGTTCACCTCGCCCTCGGCCGCAGCCGCCGTCGTGCAGGGAAACGCGACGGCGAACGGCCTCCGGATGTGGGTGGACCGCGACGGCGTGACGTTCGGTGCCTGGCAGACCCGCGATGTCGAGTGATCCTGTGACCATTGTGCGGCGGCGGGTCGCTCGATGACCGACCGTTCCTCGCCAGCAGCAACGAATCCCTTCGATCGGGTGGACGTGTCCGACTGGGTCGAGGTGGAGCTGGAACCTGGAGGTTCGACACCGGGCAGGTGGCTCAAGGACCCGGTGGACGGGACACAGTGGCTGAACAAGGACACCGTGATTCCGGCGAATGGGCATGAGCAGGGCGAGGACTGGTCGGAGATCCTCAGCACGCGCGTCGCTGAGCTACTCGAGGTTCCGTGCGCAGTCACCCGGCTGTGCCTCCGAGAAGGCCGCCGAGGATCGCTGTCGCTCAACGTCCGGCCCGACGACGTGGACCTCAACGAAGGAGTCGTAGCGCTCGAGGAGTGCGATGAGGTCACCGACTATGTACCTCACCGTGACCTCGAGCACCGGATCGGTGGACCACAGCCCAGTGTGAGGCGCCCCGGGTACACGGTGGAGAACATCCGACGTGCCCTCGAACACGTCGCCGCGCCGCCAGGCTTCTCCGGAACGCCCGCCCTCGACGCCTTCGACGTTTTCGCTGGGTATCTGATTCTCGATGCGCTGATCGCAAACAGGGACCGACACGATGAGAACTGGTCAGTCCTCACCCCCCGGCTCATGAACCAGCGTGAGCGCCTCGCGCCGTCCTATGACCACGCGAGCAGCCTGGGCTACCAGCTCACCGATACAACGCGTGAGCGATGCCTGGGTGACCGACGGGCTCTCGAACGCTGGGCGCGCAACGGCACCGCGTGGCGCTTTGAACACCGGGGCAAGCCACAGTCACTCGTCGACCTGGCTGTCGACGCCCTGGCGATGTCCAGCGAACAGGGACGAGCCCACTGGCGGAAAAAGATCGCGGAACTCGATCTCGGGCCCGTGTACGGTGTGCTTGGGAGCGGTGCGATTCCAGCGATGTCGGAGGCCGCGAGTAGATTTGCCGAAGAGTTGCTGAAGCACAACCTGGAGAGGATTGGCCATGCCATCGCCCGTCTTGACTGAGCATGTCCGGTCAGGTGTGCGCCCGGGCGTCCGCGAGCTTCTCGTGCTGTGGCAGCACCCATCGGAGCGCGAGATCATCCCGATCGGGAGAATGACCTACGACGGCGAGGCCTATGGCTTCGACTACACCGTCGCCGCGTCACGGATCCAGCACTTCCGACCGCTGTCGGGACTGGGCCGCTTCGGAGAGCACTTCGAGAACCCTGTGCTGCCGGCGATCTTCCGTCAGCGGATCATGGATACGGCTCGCCCGGACTTTGGCAACTATGCCACGAGCCTTGGCCTGACCACCGAGACCGCGACGCCCTGGGAGCAGATCGTTCAGTCCGGCGGAGAGAGAGCCGGAGACACCCTGCAGTTCATGCAGATCCCGGACGTCGTCAATGGGCAGGCCCGCGCGCGCTTCTTAGTCAGCGGTGTCCGGCACATCCCTGAATCTCGTCACCAACTCCGAGTGGGCGGACGGGATATCGAGGTGAGCCACGCGGAGCACGAGTCCGCGCTGGCCTCCCTACGCCCCGGCTCGGCTGTCACGCTGCTGGCTGAGGATGACAACCCGAAGGATCCGCAAGCCATGCTCGTCAGCGGCTCCGGGACTCCGCTGGGCTGGGTCCCCCGTCTCCTGGCTCCCGCTGTTCGGGACCTTCAGGTGCATCAGGGCGACCTCAGTGCATGCGTGGTTCGTGTCAACGGACCCTCTTCACCCCCGCACCTGCGACTGGTGCTCGACCTTGATGCGCCTGCGCCTCAGGGTTTCTCCTTTGACCCGGACGGCATGTGGGAGCCTTTCAGTAGCTGAGAGGGTTCGGAACCCCGTCGATCTCCAACTGGGCATCGGCAGGCATGTACTCGCAGACCGCGAGCCAGAGATCCTCCCGGCCGCTTTCGCGGAGGCGGCCCACCAGAAGGTCGAGCAGTCGAGGCAGGTGGCTGACGTCGGCTGAAGCGTAGGCGATCTGCTCCGGTGACAGGGCGGCAGCGCCCCAGTCGCTCGTCCGCACGCTTCCCTTGTCCAGGGTGACGCCCAGGTAGCGCTGGACCAGGCTCGCCAGACTGTGCGCCCCGGCGGGAAGCGCGGGGTCGAGGATCTTCGACGCCGCCTTCGAGCACGCCAGCCGCCGGATGGACACCCCCCACTGTGCGCTGAGAAAGCGGATGTCGAACGGAGCGAAGTGCAGCACCTTGAGCACGTCCACAGACTCGAGCACGCGAGCCAGATGCTGCGGACGTCGCTCGACGTCCCGCAGGAGAATGACGCCGACTTCGCTGGAATAGAGCTGGCACAGGAGAAGCTGGTCACTGCGCCAATCCAGGCCGCTGGTCTCGGTGTCCACAGCAACGCACTCGGAAGCGATCAGGTCGTCTGCGATGCCGGACGGCAGATCACCCTTCACGACGGTCGTTGCGGTCACGTGACCCAGCGTACGGTGTGCGTTCCGGGTGGGCCCAAGGGCCAGGGCACGCCTGCGAGAATGGGGACCCACGGACGGCAGCAGCGCTGCACGCCGAAGCGCCGCGGGATCTGACCGCTTGCTGCAGCAGCCCAAGGAAGAGGAGAACGGTGACTGACGCTCGTCGTCTCGTTGACAAGATCTGGTCCTACGCCCATGTGCTGCGCGACGACGGCGTCGGGGTCATCGAGTACACCGAGCAGCTCACCTATCTGCTCTTCCTCAAGATGGCCCACGAGCGCTCCGAGCGTGTCCTCAAGCCCGAGCGGATCGTTCCCCGGGAGTTCTCGTGGCAGCGTCTGCTCGACGCCGAGGGCGTGGCGCTCGAAGCCGAGTACACGCGCATCCTGCTCGGCCTGGGCCGCGAGCCCGGAACGCTCGGAACGATCTTCCGCAAGGCGCAGAACCGCATCCAGGACCCAGCCAAGCTCAAGCGGTTGATCCACGACCTGATCGACAAGGAGCAGTGGTCCTCCGCCGGCACCGACATCAACGGCGACGCCTACGAGGCGCTGCTGGCCAAGGGAGCCTCGGACAAGGGTTCGGGCGCGGGCCAGTACTTCACCCCGCGATCCGTCATCGCCGCGATGGTCGACTGCGTTCAGCCGACGGTTGCGGACTCCGTGCTCGACCCCGCATGCGGCACCGGTGGTTTCCTGCTCGGGGCGCACGAGTACGCGTCCAAGGGTGCTGAGAGCATGACACCGCCGGAACGCAACCACCTGAGGAAGTCCTTTGCTCACGGCGTCGAGCTGGTCGACGGAACCGCACGCCTGGCGGCCATGAACCTGCTCCTGCACGGCATCGGCGAGGCCAACGGGCCGTCGCTGATCGAGGTCAAGGACTCGTTGGCCGCCAACCCCGGCCGCAGCTGGTCCGTGGTGCTGGCCAATCCGCCCTTCGGCACCAAGTCCGCGCTGACGCTGGTTGGCGCGGACGGGCGCGAGGCCAGCGACGACCGGGCGGTGGAGCGCCAGGACTTCGTGGTGACGACCTCGAACAAGCAGCTGAACTTCCTGCAGCACATCATGTCGGTGCTCGATATCAACGGACGCGCCGCCGTCGTCCTGCCGGACAACGTGCTGTTCGAGGGCGGGGTCGGCGAGACGCTGCGCCGCCGCCTGCTGAGCAACTTCGACCTGCACACCATGCTGCGCCTGCCGACCGGCCTGTTCTACGCCCAAGGGGTGAAGGCCAACGTGCTGTTCTTCGACCGGAAGCCGGCCTCTGAATCGCCGTGGACGTCGCGGCTGTGGGTGTACGACCTGCGGACCAACCAGCACTTCACGCTCAAGCAGAACCCGCTGACGCGCCAGCACCTGGACGACTTCGTCGCCTGCTACGCGCCGGGGCGAGCCCGCGACGAGCGCGTCGAGACCGAGCGGTTCCGGTCGTTCACCTACGACGAGCTCATCGCCCGCGACAAGGTCAACCTCGACATCACGTGGTTGCGCGACAAGTCTCTTGAGGATCTCGACTCGCTGCCCGCACCCGAGCTCATCGCCCGCGAGATCGTGGAGGACCTCAGCGCCGCACTCGCGGAGTTCGCCGCGGTCGCGGCGGCCCTCGAAGGCCCGTCAGCGCGCACGTAGTGCGGAGGCCGGCGGCGCCGGCCCGGTCGAACCCCGTTCGACGACGCGCCCCGGCGGGATGGTGACGTCCGCGGGGCTGTGCCCGTCCTTGGCGTCGATCACCTCGAGCAGCAACGATGCCGCGGCGTGGTCTGCACCGTGGTCAGCGCCGGGCGCACATAGGTGCCGAGGGCGTTGCCGTCGAACCCGGTGACCGACACGTCCGCCGGGACGTCGTAGCCCAGCTCGCGCAGCCGGACCATCAGCCCGACGGCGGACAGGTCGTTCGCGCACACGACCGCCGTCGGCAGCGGGTTATGGCCGGTGCCCACGGCCTCCGGGCCGAACAGTCGATCGGCGGCCTGGCGCCCGCCCGCGTAGGAGAAGTGACCCGCAACCACGGGGCCCGGCTCCAGGCCGAGCTCCTCGAGGGCGAGCCGCCAGGCCGTCTCCCGCTCCCTGGTGTGCACGAACCGGGCGGCCCCGCTCACGTGGGCGATCCGCTGATGCCCCTGGGCGGCGAGCATCCGCACCAGCCCGCGCACCGCGCTCCCGCTGTCCTGGCGTACTGCCGGCAGCGGGAAGTCGATGTGCTCGGGAACGATGCCGACGCTGGGGAGCCCGACGGCGCGCACCAGGTCCACCCTGGCGTCGTCGACGGTGACCTCGTCCAGCAGGACGCCGTCGACGCGGCGATTCGCCGCGAGCTCGCGGTAGCGCAGCTCCGCGTCGTGCTCGGTCGAGGCCTGGTGCAGCACGAGGGCGTAGCCGCGCGGCCCGAGTGCCTCCTCGATCCCGCCGAGGAAGGCGCCGAAGTACGGGTCGGACTCCAGCACGTCCGGCGGCCGTTGCAAGACGAAGCCGATGGCGAAGGCCCGTTTGGCGGACAGGCTGCGGGCGCGCATCGAGGGGACGTAGCCCAGGTCCTGCGCCGCGGCGCGGACCCGCTCCCGGGTGGCCTCCGAGACGCCCTTGCGCCCGTTGAGCGCCGCCGAGGCGGAGCTGATCGCCACGCCGGCATGGGCCGCGACGTCAAGGATCGTCACGCGATCGGTCGGCATCGCTGGACTCCCTTCACGGCTGCCCGGAGGACGGCTTCTGCTCGCTTCCAGGGTCATGCTCCCACGAGCGGCCCGGGTGCCCGCCGGGGCCGCGTCAGCCCAGGTCCGTCCGGGTCAGGCGGGCGACGCCGATCTTCGCGTCCGCCATGCCGTAGAACACGAAGGCCTGACCGTCGATCTGCTCGATCGCCGTGGGGAAGACCACGTTGTTCACCGTGCCCTGCGTCTCCTGCGTGGTGGTCGGCACCAGCAGGGGCTCCGGGGTCCGGGCGATGACCTGTGCGGGATCGTCCGCCGCGAGCAGCAGCGCGCCCGCGGCGTAGCTGACGTTTTGCTGGGGTTCGAAGCTGCTGTTGTCGACCTCGCCGGTGACCCCGTGGTGGATGAGCAGCCACCCTTCGGGCACGCGCACCGGATGGGGCCCGGCGCCCACCTTGACCGCCTCCCAGTCGAAGGCCGGGCCGGCCACGAAGCGATGCCCGGACGGCCGGGTCAGAGCCCTCGGGTCCCGGGCGGCCTCCTCGACGTCGACGTAGGAGATCCAGATGCTGGCCCGCTCGTCCACGGTTCCCGCGGGCACCGGCGGCTTCTCGGCCGGCCGGGTGAAGTCCATCTCCCACATCGGACGGTGCAGCAGGGCGTACGCCGGACGGCCGTCTGGCCCGGGGACGGGCTCGGGGAAGAACGTCACGTCCTTGTTGGGGAACAGGTTGAGGTCGGTGTCCAGGGCGTCCGCATAGGCGAACTGGACCGGGCCGAGCCGGTCCCACCTGACGGTGTCGCGCGAGATCGCGATGGCGGGCCGCGGTCCCAGCGGCCCGAAGGCCACGTACACCATCACGTGCAGGCCCAGCGACGGCAGGTGCGTGATCCGGGGGTCCTCGACGCCCCCGTGGCCGGTGCCCCGCTCCCAGCCGCGGTCGGGGGCCAGCACCACCTCGGCAGGCTCGACGCCCACCGGGACGCCGTTCTCGACGACGACGCGTGCGCGGCCGATCCGCGAGACGTTGCCGGCGGCGACCAGGCGCGGGAAGAGGTAGAGCTCGCCGTCGGGCCCCCACGCGGTTGCGGGGTTGAGGACGCCCTCCGCCTCGAAGGGGTTCTCGAGGTTCGGGGTCATGATGACGCCGAGCCGTTCGATGCGGAAGGGGACGGAGGTGACCGAGGTCGCCGGGTTCATGAATGTGCTCCTCGCGGGTGGTGGGGGTCGTGGCGCATCTCGTCAGCCCTTGACGGCTCCGCCGAGCACGCCGGCGACGAGATAGCGCTGCAGGAAGACGTAGGCGACGATCAGCGGAGCGGCGACGATCACGGTCGCCGCCGCGAGCAGCCCCCACTGGTTGGAGTAGGTCCCCTGAAAGGTGAACAGGCCGAGCGTCATCGGTGCCTTGGACTGATCGGGCAGCAGCACGGTGGCGAGGATGATCTCGTTCCAGATCCACACGGCCTGCAGCATGAAGACCGTCGTCAGCGCCGGCTTGGTCAGCGGGACCACGAATGTGAACAGGTACCGCCAGTACCCGATTCCGTCGAGGGCTGCGGCCTCGTCGAGCTCCCGAGGCACGGCCTTGACCGCGCCGTGGTAGAGCAGCGGTCCCACGCCCACCCCCGCGGCGACCATGAGCACGTACCCCACGCGGGTGTCGTACATCTGCAGACGCAGCAGCAGCTGGAACTGGGTGATCAGCGCGTTGGGCAGGAAGAGCACCGCGACGAACAGGGGCAGCCACATCCGGGAGCCGCGCAGGTACCCCCGGGAGACGGGGAAGCCCATCACCAGCGAGATGAAGGTGCCGAGCCCGGCGCCGCACACGGTGTACAGCAGGCTGTTGAGGATGTAGCGGCCGAAGTTGCCGGTGCGCCACGCCTCGACGAAGTTGCCCCACTGCGGGTCGGAGACCAGACCGACGGGGTTCTGTGCGAACTCGGGCGTGCTCTTGAGCGAGGTGTTCAGCAGGAACGCCAGGGGGAACAGGAAGAAGAACATCACCACCGCGACGAGCAGGTAGGACGGCCAGTGCCGGCCTCGCGGGCCTCGCCCGCGATGCGTGCGCCGGCGCGGGCGGCCCGCCACGGCCCCGCCCTCGGCGGCCTCGGCCGGGCTCTTGGTCACCACGATCGTGCTCACAGTCGGGCCTCCCGTCGACGCAGATACGCGAGGGTCGCCAACGCGATCGCGCCGACGAGGACGAACTGGACCATCGAGATCGCCGCGGCATAGCCCTGGGTCTGCGAGACGCTCGCACCGGGCACGCCGCCGAAAGCCTGCGTGTAGATGAGCAGCGACAGCAGCTGGGTCGAGCGGTTGATCGGTCCCGTCAGGACGTAGGCGAGCTGGTAGGACTGCAGCGAGTTGACGATGCCGAGCAGCACGTTCGCGGTCATGGACGGCGCGAGCATGGGCATGGTGACGTGCCAGAACTGCTGGCTCCTGCGCGCGCCGTCGATGGCGGAGCACTCGTAGAGCTCGTCCGGAATCGACTGCAGCCCGGCAAGGAAGATCACGACGGCGATGCCGAGGGTCGCCCAGACCTGCACGAAGATGATCAGCTTCAGGGCCAGGTTCGGATCGCCGAAGAACGCCGAGGACGTGCCGAACATCTCGAGCAGGCTCGCCGCCGGTCCGCCGGCGGGGTTGAGCACAAGAGTCCAGATCAGGCCCGTGACCGTCACGCCCAGCACCGTGGGCATGAACACGATCGAGCGATACAGGTTGCGTCCGCGCAGCCGTTGGTTGAGCAGCACCGCGATCATCAGCCCGAGGCTGATCTGGAAGATGGTGCTGAAGAAGGCGAACTCGAGGGTGTTGCGCAGGGCGTTCGCGTTGTCCCCCAGATGGGCCGGGGAGAAGAACGACCGGAAGTTCTCCAGGCCGACCCAGTGGACGGGGATTCCGGGCAGGCCACGGATGTCGGTGAAGGCGACGACGGCGACCCCGACGGCGGGCACCAGACCGAAGATGGTCAGGAGACCGACCCCGAGTCCGAACGACACGCGCATCGGCGCGCGGCGGGCGAAGGGGAACTGTGAGCTGCTCATGGGCAGGAGTCCTTTGTCGAATCGTGGGGGGGGGGGCGCGGGTAACCCCCCGCACGCCCGAGGTCGGGGGGCGGTGCGGCCGGCGGGCCCGGACGTCGGCGGGGCCGCGGCCGGCTGGGGCCGGGCCCGGGGGGCGG
>JBQGOU010000074.1:0-2479 GCA_052086865.1 Cellulomonadaceae bacterium | reverse complement strand
CCCCCCCCCTTCTCCTACCCCCCGGCGCGGGGGGGGGGGGGGGGGTGTGGGTATGTGTGTGGTCCTCTGGGGCTGTTGTGCTTTGTCTCTGGGGGGGGGGGGGGCCGGGGGCCCCCCGCAGCACTCCCGAGGTCCGGGGCCTTACAGGCCTGCGGCCCAGTCCTTCTGCGCGGCCTCGGCCGCCTGGCGCGCGTCCATGGTGCCGAGCGGGGTGAGCGCCGGGTAGTTGAACGGGAACAGCGCGGCCTGGCCGGCCTTCGGGTTCCCGGTCCAGACCTGCTCCCATGCGAGCCCGAAGTCCTTCGTGTAGTCCGAGATGCCCTCGAGGAACGCGGACTGCTCGATGTCGGTCTGCGCCGGGGAGAACCCGGAGAGCTCGACGAAGGTGGCGTAGTTGACGGGGTCCGAGAAGAACTCGAGCCACGCCAGGGCGTTCGCCTGGTTCTTCGCCCCGGCCGGCACGGCGAGCTGCAGCTCGACCTTGCCGTTGAGCGAGGAGTTGGCCTCGGCGTCGTCCGACGTCGGAATCGGCATGTAGCCGTATTCGAAGGCCCCGTCGACCGCCGCGTCGATCGTCGGCTGGTTCCAGGTGCCATCGGGCAGCATGGCGTAGTCACCCGCCGCGAAGCCGGCCGGGGTCGCGTCGTAGCTGATGCCGGCCATCCCGTTCTGGGTGTGCTTGAGGATCATCGCGGTGCGGTCGAGTACGGCCTGCGGGCCCTCGTCGGTCAGGCTCACGGCGCCCTCCCACAGGTCCTTGGCGAGCTCCTGCTTGGCCTCCTGGTCCGGGTACTGGCCCTGGACCGCCGCGAGCATGGGCAGGCCGGCAGGCCAGCTGTCCTGGCCCCCGATGCCGAAGGGCGTGACCCCGGCGGCGTCGAGCGTCTCAATGGCTGCGGTCAGCTCGGCCCAGGTGGTCGGCACCTCGATTCCGTGGTCCGCGAAGATCTCCTTGTTGTAGTACATCCCCGTGGAGTAGCTCAGGCCGGTGGGCACCGAGAGCTGCTTGCCGGCGAACGCCTGCGCCTCGAGCACCGTGGGGTTGTAGTGCGTCATGAAGTCCTGGTCGGTGAGGTCGAGATAGGCCCCGGCCAGCGCGAGCCTGGCGTCGTCGGACTCGGCGCCCTCGGCGTAGGCGGGCACCTCGACGAAGTTCTTGACCACGACGATGTCGACGTTGTTCGCGGTCAGTCGCGAGGACTTGGATGCCGGGTAGTTGTCGTTCGGCACCGAGGCGAAGGTCACCTCGACGTCGGGGTACTTCGTCATGAAGGCCTCGTTGATCGCGCGGAACGCCGCATCCGAGGCGTCGGCGCTGGACACGAGGATCTCCAGCGTGCCCGAGGGGGTCCCATCCGCGGAGGGAGAGGCGGCGTCGGTGTCGCTCGAGCACGCGGTCAGGGTGGTGAGGGCGGCAACCGCGGTCAGCGCCACCAGTGCGCGGGCCCGGCTCCGGATTCGCAACGTCGTCGTTGCCATCGTTGGCTCCTGAGTTCAGAGGGGGTACTCACCGAAGCGTTTCGGTAGTCGCTGACACTAGCACTGGACGGTGGGCGACCCAACAGGCAGACGTCACAACTGGGTCACAGGCCTCGCCGGGGCGCGGCCGTCCGGGACGCGACCGGATGAGGGCACGCCCACCAGCGCCGCGACCCCGGCGCCCGAGAGGGTGAGAGCCTCGTGGTCCGCGGCCAGCACGGCATCGCCAGGGCCGAGCGCACACCGCGCCGTCGGGGACGCGGCCAGGACGGCGCCCTCGAGCCCGACGACGAGCCGTGGCCCCTCCACCGCCGGGCTCGCCCAGGATGCGCCTGGCCCCGTCACGGCGACGACGTCGAGTCCGAACTCGGCGAACGGAAGCGCGAAGCTCTGGACCAGCACCCCGGGTGCCGCCCATCGACTGGTCGCGGTGCGGATGTCCGCGGGCCGCGGCGCAGGGTCGACGAGGCGGAGCAGCTCGTCCACGTCGACGCGCTTGGTGGTCAACCCCGCGCGCAACACGTTGTCCGAGCTCGCCATGACCTCGAGACCGAACCCGCGCACGTAGCAGTGCGCGACGCCCGCGCCCACGCTCAACGCCTCACCCGGCGCGAGGGCGACGGCGTTGAGGAACAGCGCCGCGAGGGCGCCCGCATCGTGCGGGTGGTCGTCCAGCAGGTCACGACCGATGGCGAGATGGTCCCTGCCCCACGGCTCGCTTGCGCCCCGGTGTGCGGCCAGGGCCTCGAGCGACCGTGCCACGACGTCCTCCGGCAGCCGGAGCGTGCGTTCGAAGGCCGCACGGATACGGTCCTCGGCGGGGCCCGGGCCGCGCAGCTCGGCCACGACCTCGTCGAGCCCGCCCACGCCGAGCGCGGCGACGGTTGCCGCCGTGTCGTGCGGGGCGCGAAAGCCGGCGAGCGCTCGCGCGGGTCGTAGGGCAAGGAAGGTCTCGGGTTTGGGCTGGTCATCGGCGTAGCTGCGGTCGGCTGCGGCCAGG
>JBQGOU010000073.1:0-12130 GCA_052086865.1 Cellulomonadaceae bacterium | reverse complement strand
AGCGCACCGTCGCCCCGTCCCTGGACAAGTACCTCACGGTCGTCACGGCCGAGGGTGGCTCGGTCGACAAGGTCGACATCTGGGGTCGCCGCCGGTTGGCCTACGAGATCGACAAGAAGTCCGAGGGCATCTACGCCGTCATCGACTTCACCTCGACTCCCGCCACGGCGAAGGAGCTGGACCGTCAGCTCGGCCTCAACGAGGTCGTCGTGCGCACCAAGATCCTTCGTGCCCCCGAGCGTGTCGCCCCCGTTGCGGCCGCGCCCGAGGCCGACGAGTCCTGATTTCCTCCCGCCCGGCTTCCGCCGGTGCGGGTCCGTACGAGTACCAAGGAGTTCCTCGTGGCTGGTGAGACCGTCATCACGGTGATCGGCAACCTGACCGGAGACCCCGAGCTGCGGTTCACCCCGTCAGGGGCCGCCGTCGCGAACTTCACCGTGGCGTCCACGCCGCGGACCTTCGACCGTCAGGCGAACGAGTGGAAGGACGGCGAGACGCTGTTCCTGCGCTGCTCGATCTGGCGCGAGGCCGCGGAGAACGTCGCGGAGTCCCTGACCAAGGGCACCCGAGTGATCGTCTCGGGACGCCTTGTGCAGCGCTCGTACGAGACCCGTGAGGGTGAGAAGCGCACCGTCGTCGAGTTGCAGGTGGACGAGGTCGGACCCTCGCTCCGCTATGCGACCGCCAAGGTCACCCGGGCTCAGCGCTCGGGCGGTGGCGGTGGCGGTGGCTTTGGCGCATCGTCCGGTGGCGGTCAGCAGAACGACCCCTGGGCCACGTCCGGACCTGCGTCCGGCTCGGGCTCCGGTTCCGGCTCCGGTGGTTTCGCCGACGAGCCGCCGTTCTGATCGACACCGAACCCCTGCCCGGCCGGCGCCCGGCGCCGGCCTGGGATCGAGCACTGCAAGAAAGAGGAGCGCATGATGGCCAAGGCCGTTATCCGTAAGCCCAAGAAGAAGTCCAACCCGCTGAAGTCCGCGAAGATCGACGTCGTCGACTACAAGGACACCGCGCTGCTGCGCAAGTTCATCTCCGACCGCGGAAAGATCCGCGCGCGTCGCGTGACCGGTGTCTCCGTCCAGGAGCAGCGACAGATCGCCCGCGCCGTCAAGAACGCGCGCGAGATGGCGCTGCTGCCCTACTCGTCCTCGGCACGCTGAGCCGGAAAGGGAGCAGATCATGGCAAAGCTGATCCTCACCCACGAGGTCACCGGCCTCGGTGAGCCCGGAGACGTCGTCGACGTCAAGGACGGGTACGCCCGCAACTACCTGGTGCCGCGCAAGCTGGCCACCCCGTGGTCCAAGGGCGCGGAGTCCCAGGTCTCGGCGATCCGCACGGCTCGCAAGGCCCGTGAGATCGCGACGCTGGACGAGGCGCGCGCCACCCGCGACGCGCTGCAGGCCAAGGCCGTCGTCCTCACGGCGAAGGCCGGCGAGTCCGGTCGTCTGTTCGGCGCCGTGACCACGGCCGACATCGCCGACGCCGTTGCGTCGTCGTCGGACCGCACGATCGACCGTCGCAAGATCGAGATCACGCAGCCGATCAAGGCTGTGGGCGAGTACACCGTCAGCGTGCGTCTGCACGCCGAGGTCGCCGCGAACCTGAAGGTCAAGGTCGTCGCAGCCTGACACGCCGCAGCGGGCGCCCGGTTCCCTTCCTGTGCAGGGGGCCGGGCGTTCGTGCGTCCGGGGCTAGGCCCCCAGCACCATCCAGTCCGTGCCGCGCGCCCGCAGGCCCGTCGTCACGGCTCGGGCCAGCATGAACACCCCGGCGAAGGCGAGCCACAACCACGCCAGCCCGGCCGCTCCGCCGGGTGCCCACGCGCGCACCGCAAGGGCCACCGGCACGTAGGCGACGAGCGTCGCCATCCCCGCCCAGGCGAGGAACCGGCCGTCGCCTGCGCCGATGAGCACGCCGTCCAGCACGAACACCCATCCGGCGAGCGGCATCAGCGCGCCCGTGACCAGCAGGCCGAGCACCACGGCGTGGCGGACCTGCGGGTCGGAGGTGAACAGCGGGGCGAGCAGCCAGGAGCCGCCGGCCACCAGCACCCCGAGCACGACGCCCGCACCCACGCCCCACTGCAGGCACCGGCGCAGGACGGCCCGGGTGCGATCGGCGTCGGCGGCGCCCAGATGATGCCCGACGAGCGCCTGGGCGGCCACGGCGAGGGCGTCGAGCGCGAAGGCCGTCAACCCCCAGATCGAGTTGACGACCTGGTGCCCGGCGAGTGCCACGGCGCCGAGTCCCGTGGCGACGAACACCGTCAGCAGGATGGCCAGGCGCAGCGACAGGGTGCGCACCAGCAGCGGGGTGCCCGCGCGGGCGCTCGCCCAGATGCCGGCGCCCCGCGGGCGCAGCCCCGTGCCCTCACTGCGGGCGCGGCGGACGACGACGGCAGCGAGCGTCGCTCCCATGAGCAGCTGGGCCACGGCGGTGCCGAGGCCCGACCCGGCGATGCCGAGTCCGGCGCCGTAGACGAGCACGACGTTCAGGACGACGTTGAGCGTGGCACCGCCTGCGGCCACCCACAGCGGTGTGCGGGTGTCCTGGAAGCCGCGCAGCACACCGGTGGAGGCCAGCACGATCAGCATGCCGGGCAGGCCGAGGCCGGACAGGCGCAGGTAGACCACGGCGTAGGGGGCGACGTCGGGTTCGGCACCGAGAAGGTCGAGCGCGGCGGGGCCCGCGAACCACAGCGCGGCCGCGAGGACGACGCCGAGCGCGGCGGCCAACCACATCCCGTCGATGCCGGACTGCAGTGCGTCGGCGCGCCGGCCCGCGCCCACGAGTCGGGCCACGGAGCCGGTGGTGGCATAGGCGAGGAACACGCAGAGCCCGACGACAGTCAGCAGAATCGTCGAGGCGAGCGAGAGCGCAGCGAGCTGCGGGGTGCCCAGGTGCCCGACGATTGCGGTGTCGGCGAGGACGAACAACGGCTCGGCCACCAGTGCGCCGAGGGCGGGGACGGCGAGGTGGAGGATCTGCCTGTCCAGCCCCTGATCGGGCTGGCGTCCACGGACTGGATCGGTGCTCAGGTGAATTCTCCATCCACAGGGCGCAGGGGCGAGAACATGCCGAAAGTCGGGGCAAAACTGGGGCGGTGCCCATGTTATCCCCGGGTCCGTCCACAGCCACGCCGGGAGGTGACCAGGGGTTCCCACAGGGTGGGGTCAAAGCTGTGGATAACGTGGTGCACGACGCATTCGGTGTGACGCGCCGAAGCGCGTAGCGTCTGCCTGTCGTCCACCTGCCTCGCGGCGCACCCGTGTGTGTCACAGGCCCGGGACAGGATGGGCACAGGTGCAGGTGACGGGAGCGAGGCAGCATGTCAATCGACGAGCTCGAGTCGGGGTACTCCGGTGGATCGGGGTTCGACCGGACCCCGCCGCAGGACGTGGCGGCGGAGCAGAGCGTGCTCGGCGGCATGCTCATCTCCAAGGACGCGATCGCGGACGTCATCGAGCAGCTGCGGGGCACGGACTTCTACCGTCCGGCGCACGAGATGATCTACGACGCGATCCTGGACCTGTACGGACGCGGCGAGCCCGCCGACGCGATCACGGTCCTGGCCGAGCTCACCAAGCGCGGTGAGCTGGGGCGCATCGGCGGCGCGCCCTACATCCATGACCTGATCTCGATGGTGCCCACGGCGGCCAACGCCGGCTACTACGCGCGCATCGTCCGGGAACGGGCGGTGCTGCGCCGTCTCGTGGAGGCCGGGACGCGGATCGTCCAGCTCGGCTACGCGGCCGACGGCGGCGACGTCGACGACATCGTCAACAACGCCCAGGCGGAGGTGTACGCGGTCACCGAGACCCGCACGTCCGAGGACTACCTGGTGCTGGGCGAGGTCATCGGCGGCACGGTCGACGAGATCGAGGCGGCCGGGCACCGGGGCGAGGGCATGGTCGGTGTGCCGACCGGGTTCGCGGACCTCGACCGCCTGACCAACGGGCTGCACCCCGGGCAGATGATCGTGCTGGCGGCCAGACCGGCGATCGGAAAGGCACTGGCGCTCGACACGCCATTGGCCACGCCTTCCGGGTGGACGACGATGGGCGATGTCACGGTCGGTGACGAGCTCATCGCGGCCGACGGCACCCCGACGACGGTGGTTCGTGCCACGGACGTCATGGTGGACCGCCCCTGCTACGAGGTCGTGTTCGACGACGGGACGACGATCACGGCAGATGCCCAGCACGAGTGGGCGACCTCTACCCGTGCATTGCGCCGGAAGGCGGGAAGCCCGTCGATCATCCACACGACGGAGCAGCTGGCGGCGACTGTGCGCTGCGAGACCGCGGACGCCCGGCTCAACCACGCGGTGTCGACGGCGGATGCGCTGACGCTGCCGGAGGCAGATCTTCCGCTGCACCCCTATGCACTCGGGGTCTGGCTCGGCGGCGGTCACTCGAACTCGGCGCGGTTCACGTCCGCGGACCCGGAGATCGCGATGCGCATCGAGGGCCTGGGGTACGTTGCCCAGGAGCGATCCAGCCGCGAGGGTAGGGCCCGACTGTACTGCCTCCGGCTGCCCGAGGAGCCGGTCGGAGTTGACGACATTCTGCGCTCCCTGGGTGTCATGGGGAGCAAGCACATCCCGGTCCGGTATCTGCGGGCAAGCGAGGCGCAGCGTCGGGCGCTGCTCGCGGGACTGCTCGACACGGACGGCACTGTGAACCCGACGGGAAGTCCGCAGTTCTGCGTGACCAGTCGACAGCTCGCGCTCGATGTCCGGGAGTTGGTCCACAGCCTCGGATACCGCACCGGATGGTCGGAGCGCGCCGTGCGGGGGCGGGCCGCCGACTCATCGATCGCCTACACGATCACGTTCACCACGGACGATGACGTCTTTGCCCTTGAGCGCAAGCAGCTCGCGCACAAGGACCGTCGGCGCCCCTCCACGCCGCGTCTGAGGTCACGCTTCATCGTCGACGTGCGAGCCGTTGACCCGGTTCCGGTGCGGTGCGTGGAGATCGATCACCCGGACCACCTCTACCTCGCGAGCACGGCGATGATCCCGACGCACAACTCCACCCTGGGGATCGACATCGTCAGGTCGGCGGCGATCAAGCACAACATGACCTCGGTCGTGTTCTCGCTCGAGATGAGCCGCAACGAGATCGTCATGCGTCTGCTCTCCGCGGAAGCGCGCATCCACCTGCAGAAGATGCGCAACGGCTCCATGGGCGAGGAGGACTGGCAGAAGCTCGCGGGGACGATGAGCAAGATCTCCGAGGCGCCGCTGTTCATCGACGACTCGCCCAACATGTCCCTGATGGAGATCCGCGCGAAGTGCCGCCGGCTCAAGCAGCGGCACGACCTCAAGCTCGTGGTCATCGACTACCTGCAGCTGATGACCTCAGGAAAGCGCGTCGAGTCCCGCCAGCAGGAGGTCTCGGAGTTTTCCCGTGCACTCAAGCTCCTGGCCAAGGAGCTCGAGGTCCCGGTCATCGCGATCTCCCAGCTCAACCGTGGCCCCGAACAGCGCACCGACAAGCGCCCCGCGATGAGCGACCTTCGTGAATCGGGCAGCATCGAGCAAGATGCCGACATGGTGATCCTGCTGCACCGCGAGGACGCCTACGAGAAGGAGTCCCCGCGTGCGGGCGAGGCGGACCTGATCGTCGCCAAGCACCGCAACGGTCCCACCGACACGATCACGGTCGCGTTCCAGGGGCACTACTCGCGTTTCGTGGACATGCAAGCGTAGGGGCGACCGGCGGACGACGGGCGGGGATCAACCCGCCGACCTGCTCGCGACGGGCCGGCCTGTGTTGCTGCCCGAAGATGGCGCCGAGTACGCCGCCCGACTCGTCGACGACCTCGCCCGGCTGCCACCGACCCACCACCAGCATCTCGGCCCCGACCTCGCCAGAGTGTTCGCCGGCAGGCACGAGGGGCTCGGGCAGGGACTCGACGAGCTCGCAGCCTCCGGCGTCTCTGCAACGCTGCAGCCCAATGACCTCGGCGCGGGCAACGGCTTTCTGCCGAGCGCGGACCACGTGCCGCACCGGGTCTTCGACTTCGGGTATGCCTTCTGGTCCAACCGGTTCGCGGCGCTCCAGGTCCCTGTCCGGATGGCAGCCGGCACCTGGCCGCGGCCCGTGCCGCAGGGCGACGCAGTGGGCGCCCGGGTGCAGCGGGCGTACGTGTCCGCGTGGTCGATGCCCTGGGACAGCGACTCCCGCCGCCTCGTCGACCTCGCCGATAGGCTCGCGAGCCTGCACCGCTGGGAGTCGTGGCGCCGACTGCTCGCTCACGTCGACGCAGACCGGCTCGACGGCCCGCCACCGCTGCTCGCGGACTGGCTCGCCGACGCACTGCGCGTGTAAGACGGACCTGATCGTGGCGACGCACCGACAACGCAGACACCGATAACGCAGAGGAGATCCACCTGCCGGCCTCGGGCTCCGCCCGCACCATCGTTCTCGTCCACGGATGGCCTGGTCTGCCGTCCGACTACGGCGCTGTCCGTGACCGGTTGAGCGGGTTCCGTGTGTTCGTGCCCGATCTTCGAGGATTCGGCGCCGGCTTCCGAGGGGGCCTGGCGCACGACGACGCGACGGCGACGGCCCAGGCACGGCACGTGCTCCGACAGGCGGACGACGCCGGAGCCACCGAGGGCGTCATCATCGGCGGGTACGACATCGGCAGTCGGATCGCGCAGGCCGCGATGCGACTCGAACCTGCACGGTTCGGCGGGGCCGTGATCACCCCGGCCTACCCAGGCATCGGCTCTCGGGCCGCTGATCCGTCACTCGCACCTGTGTTCTGGTACCAGCACTTTCACCGCGAGCGAGTCGTGATCGAGCTCATCGACGGCAAGCCGGACGCGGTGCGCGCCTACCTCGATCACATCTGGCGGAGCTGGAGCGGACCCGGCGTCGTCAACGGTCCACCGAACCGCGACGAGGTGATCGCGGCGTACGCCCGCCCCGGAGCTTTCGCGGCCAGCATCCAGTGGTACGTCGCGAACCGCGGATATGACGGGGACGCTTCCCCGCTCGACATCCCCACCACGATGCTCTGGCCCGGAGAAGACCCGCTCTTCCCATTGGAGTGGGCAGACAGGCTCGGCGACCACTTCACCCGCGCCACGCTGTGCCCGGTGGAGGGCGTCGGCCACTTCATACCGTCGGAAGTCCCCGAGGAGCTCTCGCGCGCCGTGACGTCGCTCGCGGACGCCGCGCCCAGGTGAGCCGGCTGTGCCCCCTCGACGGCAGCCGGGGCGCGCGCCGTCGGGCGTCGGGCCCGTCGACCCGCGCACGACCATCGTCCCGGGTGGCAGCGTGACGTCGGGCGGTTCCTGACGCTCCCCGGAATCAAGTGACCGCCGTGAAGTGCTCAGCGGCGACGTTGAGCGTCCGCGTTCTCCCCAGTCGAGGGCGATGCTCCGAGCCGTCGGAAATCACTGTGGTGATGCCCCGGTGGAGCGCTGGTCCTGGCAACAGGCCCATATCTCGCCGGGGCTTTGACCTACCCTCCTGAAGTCCGAAGGTACGTCGGGCCCGACCTGATCTCCGACACAGACGGCGGGGATCGTGCCCATGCACTGGCGCTGTACGAGTGAAACCTGAGACTCGGAGCCGCGCTGATGCGAGACCTCGCGCACGTCGAGGTCGCCGTGCGCAACGCCTACGACCACATCATGCGCCAGCACTGGCGCGGCACACCACACCGGCTGCTCGACCTGGCCTCTCCACTACAGGCTCCGCTGTGGCGCACCCGGCCTGGCAGGGGGGCGGACCTGAACAGCCGCAACCGCGCCAGCGTCTCCGATGCCGTCGCCCGCTGCGGCGGCGCATCCGCGAAGCCGGACGCGGGGATCGCAGAACTGTCGCTCGGGTTCTGCGGCACTGCACAGACCCCGCGCACGAGTAGACGCTCTGGGTGCCCTACCTGCACCGCGCCTAGCCGAGGAAGACCGACCGGGCGATTCTCGCCCGCAACCGCGCTTCCCACCACGAGCCCTTGTGTGATGCCCGACCAGGCCGTGACCTGATAGCGGCCCACAGCGAGACGCTGCGCCTCCTCGGTCTGCTGCTGCCCGAGCTCGCTGCTTGCGTACGCGACACCACGACGCTACCCGCTGCCCTCGCCGAGCGGCCCTGAACCAGCACGTCGCAGTCAGACCTCGCGGGTCTTCGCCCCTACCGTGCTGCATTGACTCCCGGACTGCCTCGCCAGTGCGGACACGCTGACCTCGTCCAGGTCGAACGCGCGGCGTTGGTGTTCCTCGGTTTCGCGCGCTGACACGCGCAGTCGTCAGCCGTCTCCTGTGGACCCGGGTCGACCTGCTCGCTGGCTACACTCGTGCTCACTATGGTCAGCACCGATGCAGCGGATCGCCTTCCGGCAGAGGCGCGGGCTCGGTCGCTGATCGACGCCCAGCTCGAGGCGGCCGGCTGGGCGGTGCAGGACGGCGGGTCGCTCAACCTGTTCGCCCGACGCGGCGTCGCGGTGCGCGAGGCCGTCATGGCTCCTGGCCATGGCCGGGTCGACTACTTGCTGTATGTCGATCGGCAGGTCGTGGGAGTCATCGAGGCCAAGCCTGTCGGCACGACGTTGTCCGGGGTGGAGTGGCAGTCGGCCATGTATGTTACCGGGCTGCCCGAGGCGCATCGTCGGCGCGCCGTGCTCGTCGAGGCCCGCCTGCCCTTCGTTTTCGAGGCCTCGGGCACGGAGACGCACTTCACCAACGGCTACGACCCGGACGCCCGGGCCCGCCAGATCTTCAGCTTTCCCCAGCCCGAGTGGTTGGCCCGCACGGTGCGCGAGGCTCACGCGGACCCGGACGCCCCGACGTGGCGCGCCAAGGTCCGCGCGTTACCGCCGCTGGACGAGGCGCCGTTGCGCCCGGCGCAGATCACTGCGGTGAACGGCACTGAGCGCTCGCTCGCGGAGCAGCGCTTCGACCGCTCCCTGATTCAGATGGCGACCGGTGCCGGCAAGACCTACACGGCGGTGACTCTCGCCTACCGGCTGCTGCGGTACGGCGGGTTCTCTCGGATCCTCTTCCTGGTCGATCGCAACAACCTTGCCGATCAGACGCTCGCCGAGTTTCAGAACTACACCACGCCCGACGACGGACGCCGGTTCGCCGAGGTGTATCCGGTCGACAAGCTGACCGGGGCGGGCATGCTCGCCAGCTCGAGCGTGGTGATCTCCACGATCCAGCGTGTGCACTCGGTGCTACGCGGTCGCGAGGTGCCGGGGACCGATGACCCGGACCTCGACGGGTATCTGCCGGAGAGTCCGGTCGACGTGGCCTACGCCCCGCAGCTGCCTCCCGAGACCTTCGACCTGGTGATCGTGGACGAGGCCCACCGTTCCATCTACGGGGTGTGGCGCGGTGTGCTCGAGTACTTCGATGCACACATCGTCGGCCTGACGGCCACGCCGGGCAAGCAGACCTTCGCGTTCTTTCGCCAGAACCTGGTCTCCTCCTACTCCTACCCCGAGTCGGTGGCCGACGGCGTCAACGTCGACTTCGACATCTATCGCATCCGGACCAAGGTCACCGAGCAGGGTGGCGTGATCGAGGCGGGGACCTTGGTGCCCCGGATCGACAAGCGCACGCGCGTGCAACGCATCGAGCAGACCGACGAGGACGTGGAGTACACCGCCGGGCAGCTGGACCGGGCGGTGACGAACCCGAACCAGATCCGTCTGGTCCTGGAGACGTTCCGCGACCGGCTGTCCACCGAGATCTTCCCTGGCCGCTCGGCAGTGCCGAAGACCCTGATCTTCGCCAAGGACGACGCGCACGCCGAGCAGATCGTCACCACGGTGCGCCAGGTGTTCGGCAAGGGCAACGACTTCGCGGCGAAGATCACCTACGCCGCCCATGACCCCAAGGGCCAGCTGCAAGCCTTTCGCACCTCGCCCACGCTGCGCGTCGCCGTGACGGTGGACATGATCGCGACCGGCACGGACGTGAAGCCGCTGGAGTGTGTCGTGTTCCTCCGCGACGTCAAGACGGCGCAGTACTTCGAGCAGATGAAGGGCCGGGGGGCCCGGACGATCGCCGACGCCGACTTCCAGGCTGTCACTCCCGATGCCGCCGCACAGCACAAGACGCGCTTCGTCATCGTCGACGCCGTCGGGGTCACCGAGCACGACTTCGTGGAACCGCCGCTGAACCGTCAGAAGTCGGTGTCGCTGGAGCGGCTGCTGAAGAAGGCCGCGAACCTGACCATCACCGAGGACGAGGTCGCCACGCTCGCCTCCCGCCTCTCCGCGCTGGAGCTGCAGCTCACGCCCGACGAGCGATCCGAGCTCGACACGGTTGCCGGGCGTCCGTTGGCGTCGGTGGTGCGGGGGTTGGTGGACGCCGTCGACGCCGATCACCAGGCCGCCGCTCTGGCTGCGGCCGGACCGGATGCGGACCCGTCCGATGTCCTTGCCGACGTGATCGAGACGGCGATCGAGCCGCTGGCCGCGAATCCGGAGCTGCGCGCCCGCATCATCGAGCTGCGCCGCACCCATGATCAGCTCGTGGACGAGGTCAACGCCGACGAGCTGATCGAGGCCTACGGAGTGGTCGACCCGCAGCGTGCGCGCTCGCTCGTGGAGGACTGGGCCGCGTACCTGTTGGCCAACCGGGACGAGATCTCGGCGATCCAGATCGTCGATGAGGCGAAGACTCGGCGGGTCCCGTTCGCAGCGATCAAGGAGCTGGCGGACCGCATCGCGCGGCCGCCGCACAACTGGACGCCGGACCTGATCTGGGCCGCCTACGAGCAGCTCGAGGCCGGGCGGGTGCGGCACCGGGACATCTCGCGGCTCACCGACGTCGTGTCACTGGTGCGCTTTACACTCGGGTCCGACGACGAGCTTGTGCCGTTCGCGGATGTCGTCCAGCAGCGCTACGCCGGCTGGCTGCTCGCACAGGAGCAGACCGGCACCCGGTTCTCCGACGCACAGAGGTGGTGGCTCGACCGCATGGCCGACGTGATCTCGAACTCGGCGGGCATCGCCGCCGACGATCTGGACGAGGCGCCTTTCGACGAGCGCGGTGGCATCGACGGCGCACTGCGCGACCTCGGCGACGGCGCAGGCGAGCTGATCGAACAGCTCAACGAGGAGCTCACGGCGTGAGTGCGCTTCCCGATGGCTGGAAGATGGCGAGGCTTGAAGATGTCGCTGCGTGGAGCAGTGGGGGTACTCCCAAGGCGCGGACCTCGGCCTACTACGGCGGCAACATTCCCTGGGCTGTCATTGGGGACCTCAACGATGCGGTCGTGACGACAACAGCGGGAACGATCACGGAAGCCGGACTGGCGAACTCATCTGCGAAGTGGGTTCCCAGAGACTCGGTTCTCGTCGCGATGTACGGGTCGATCGGAAAGCTCGGGATCTCTGGTACTCCACTCGCAACGAACCAGGCGATTGCTGCTGCGCGGCCGAATCGGTCAGTTGTCGAGATGCGATACCTCTTCTACTACCTGATGTCTCAGCGATCAGCGCTTTCGCGAGCAGGCAAGGGCGCGGCCCAGCAGAACATTGGGCAGGGGATTCTGAAGGCATGGACGATCCCACTGCCCCCGCTCGCCGAGCAGGGGCGGATCGTCGAGGTCCTCGAAGAGCACCTCTCCCGCCTCGATACCGCTGACTCGTTGCTCCAATCCTCGAGCCGCCGAAGTGCGGTCTTGGATGAGTCCGCCATCGTTCAGATTCTTGGGATCGGAAGTCGGACCCAGAGCATCGTTGAGGATGACCTTCCTATGCTCCCCGCTGGCTGGCGGTGGTCAACCTTGTCCGATGTCGCTGAGGTCGTCGGCGGAGTGACCAAGGACGCGAAGAAGGAAGGTACTCCGGGTCTTGTCGAAGTGCCCTACTTGCGGGTGGCGAATGTCCAGCGTGGTCGGCTCGACCTGACCAACATCGCGACGATCAGGGTGGCTCCGGCGAAGGCCGCAGCGCTCAAGTTGCGCGCGGGCGACATCCTCATGAATGAAGGTGGTGACCGCGACAAACTCGCTCGGGGCTGGATCTGGGAAGACCAGATTCCTGGTTGCATTCATCAGAACCACGTCTTTCGCGCACGCTCGCTGGGCGAGGTACGTCCGGAGTGGCTAGCGTGTTGTGCCAACTCGTACGGGTCGCGGTGCGCGCAGCGAC
>JBQGOU010000072.1:0-12133 GCA_052086865.1 Cellulomonadaceae bacterium | reverse complement strand
TCGGCTTCGGCCTGAAGTGGAACATGGGCTGGATGAACGACACCCTGCGCTACCTGGCGGAAGCTCCCATCAACCGCCGCTACCACCACCACGAGATCACCTTCTCCATGGTGTACGCCTACTCCGAGCGCTTCGTCCTGCCGATCAGCCACGACGAGGTCGTGCACGGCAAGGGCTCGCTGCTGCGCAAGATGCCGGGCGGGGAGTGGCAGCAGTTCGCCGGCGTGCGCTCGGCGCTCGGCTACCAGTGGTCACACCCCGGCAAGCAGCTGCTGTTCATGGGCTGCGAGATCGCCCAGGGCACCGAGTGGGCCGAGAGCCGCAGCCTCGACTGGTACGTGCTGGACTACGCGCCGCACGCCGGGGTGCAGGCACTGGTCCGCGACCTGAACGCCTTCTACCGCGACCATCCGGCGCTGTGGGCCCTGGACCACGACCCGGCCGGGTTCCAGTGGCTCGACTCGGACGATGCGGACCACAACGTGCTCGCCTACCTGCGCCTGGACGGCCGCGGCCAGCAGATCGCCGTCGTCGTCAACTTCGCCGACACCACGCACGAGGGCTGGCGCCTGCCCCTGCCAGCGGGCGGGTTCTGGCGCGAGGGCCTGAACACCGATGCCGAGGCCTACGGCGGCTCCGGCGTCGGCAACCTGGGCGGGGTCGCGGCGGAGGACGTCCCGTGGAAGGGGCGCGAGCACTCCGTGCCGCTACGCGTCCCGCCGCTGTCCGCGCTGTACCTGGTGCACGAGGGCTGAGGAACGCGGAACCCGCGGCGCCGGGCCGGGCGGGCCCGGCGCCGCGTTCCTCACACCTCGACTGAGTCCATCATCTCGGTCACCAGCGCCGCCACGGCGGAACGCTCGGACCGGGTCAGCGTGACGTGCGCGAACAGCGGGTGGCCCTTGAGCTTCTCGATCACCGCGGCGACGCCGTCGTGGCGGCCGACCAGCAGATTGTCCCGTTGGGCGACGTCGTGCGTGAGCACCACCCGGGAGCTCTGCCCGATACGCGAGAGCACGGTGAGCAGCACGTTGCGCTCAAGCGACTGCGCCTCGTCCACGATCACGAACGCGTCGTGCAGGGAGCGGCCGCGGATGTGCGTGAGCGGGAGCACCTCGAGCAGGTCACGGTCCATGACCTCCTCGACCACCTCGCGGCTGACCAGGGCGCCGAGCGTGTCGAACACCGCCTGCGCCCACGGGCTCATCTTCTCGGCCTCGCTGCCCGGCAGGTAGCCGAGCTCCTGACCGCCGACGGCGTACATGGGCCGGAACACCATGATCTTGCGGTGCTGGCGCCGCTCCAGCACCGTCTCGAGGCCTGCGCACAGCGCAAGCGCGGACTTGCCGGTGCCGGCGCGCCCGCCGAGGGAGACGATGCCGATCGACTCGTCGAGCAGCAGGTCGATGGCCACCCGCTGCTCGGCGCTGCGCCCGTGCACACCGAAGACGTCCCGGTCCCCGCGCACCAGCTGCAGGTGCTTGTCCGCCGTGATCCGGCCCAGGGCGGATCCGCTCGCCGAGTGCACCACGAGCCCGGTGTTCACCCGGGCGTAGCCGCAGTCCTCGAGCGCACGGGTGTCCAGGTCCGCGAGCTCCAGGCTCTCGTTCTCCCACAGGCTCGACAGCTGTTCCGGGGAGACGTCGAGCTCGGCCATCCCGGTCCAGCCGCTGTCCACCGCGAGCTCGGCCCGATACTCCTCGGCCGTCAGGCCGACCGCCGAGGCCTTGACCCGCATCGGCAGATCCTTGGACACCACCGTGACGTCCTTGCCCTCGGCCGCCAGGTTCGCGGCGACCGCCAGGATCCGGGTGTCGTTGTCGCCGAGCCGGAATCCGGCCGGCAGGATGGTCGGATCCGTGTGGTTGAGCTCCACGCGCAGGGTGCCGCCGGCATCCCCGACGTCGATTGCGGCGTCCAGGCGCCCGTGGGCGATCCGCAGGTCATCGAGCATGCGCAGCGCGGAGCGGGCGAAGTAGCCCAGCTCGCTGTGGTGGCGCTTGGCCTCGAGCTCCGTGATCACGACAACCGGCAGGACGACGTCGTGCTCGGCGAAGCGCACCATCGCCCGCGGGTCGGACAGCAGCACGGAGGTGTCCACCACGAAGGTGCGACGGCCGGCAGGCGGCAGGGCTGGCGATGACGCAGAGGCGGGTGACACGGGGATCGTGGGGTTCTCGGTCACGAGGGACTCCCTCCGGCGCCGGCGCGCCGATGTGCTCAGCCTTGCCGCGTGCGCCCTTCCCCAGGGCACGTGGCGAGGCGCTGGGCGGGTACCGGCCACACGGTGCTCCGTGGAGCCGGTTCCGGCCCCTTCGCACGGTGCATGCGCATGAACGGCCTCCCGGAGGACAGCGAATGTGCTGTCCATCACGTTCACGGTAGGTCACCCGTTCCGCCCACCGCGCCACACGACACGCGGGGAGGGGAGGGAGTTCACCCAGATGTCACACGGGCGCGCTGTGCCGTCCGCCGGGCTCGCTCGGCCCCGGCTAGGGTCGGGGCATGGCCGAGCTGCACGACCTGTCCGCCCGTGATCTCGCCGCGGCCGTCCGCAAGCGCGAGGTCTCCGCCCTCGAGGTGGCCGAGCACACCCTCGACCGGGCCACCCGGCTCGGTCCGCCGGTGGGTGCCTTCGTCACCCTGACCCCGAAGCGTGCGCTCGAACAGGCTCGCGCCGCGGACGCCCTGCTCGCCTCGGGCCGCGAGCGCAGCGGGCTCCCGCCGCTGCTGGGAGTCCCGTGCCCGATCAAGGACCTCACGATGGTGGCGGGGGTGCCCTTCTCCGCCGGTAGCGCGGCCTTGGCCGGATACATCGCACCCGAGGACGACGGCATCGTCACGCTGCTGCGCCGGGCGGGCACGGTGATGATCGGCAAGACCAGTACCCCCGAGCTCGGCCTGCCCGCCTACACCGAACCCGACGTCGGCCCCACGGCACGCACCCCGTGGGACCTGACCCGCTCCGCGGGCGGCTCCAGCGGCGGGGCCGCCGCGGCGGTGGCCGCTCGGATCGTGCCGGTCGCCCAGGGCAGCGACGGCGGTGGGTCCCTACGGATCCCGGCGAGCGCATGCGGGCTGGTCGGCCTCAAGGCGAGCCGGGGACTGGTCAGCCCGGGGCCGCACGGCGTGGACGGCGCGGGCCTCGTGTCCGCGGGAGCGCTGACACGCGACGTGCGGGACACCGCGGCGCTGCTCGACGTCGTCGCCGTGCCGTGGCCCGGTGACACGTTCACCGCGCCGCGGCCCCGGGACTCCTTCCTCACCACGTGCGACGAGGACCCCGGGCGGCTGCGGATCGGCCTGCTCACCACCCCGGTCATCACCGCGGACGCCGCCGTGGATCCGCAGGTCCTGGCCGCGACGGAGGCAGTGGCGCGCGAGCTCGTCGCGCTCGGGCACGACGTCGTGGTGGCAGCGCCCCCGTTCCCGCCGCAGGCCTGGGACGCGTTCGCGGCACTGTGGTCGGTGGGCGCACTGCAGGCCCCCGTCCCGCCCGAGGCCGAGCCCGCTCTCGTTCCGCTGACCCGGTGGTTGCGCGAGCGGGGGCGGGGCGTAAGCGGGGTGCAGTACGCGCAGGCGCTCGGTGCGGCGCAGCGCCTCACCCGGCAGGTCGCCACAGCGTGGGCCGACCTCGACGTCGTGGTGTCCCCCACGCTCGCACAGCTGCCCGCGCCGGTGGGCTCACAGCGCGACGACGCGGACCCGGCTGCGGACTTCGCGGCGCAGATGCGCTTCACGCCGTGGACGAGTGTGTGGAACCTCACCGGACGCCCGGCGATCAGCCTGCCGCTGGGCGAGGCACGGGCAGGCGGCGTCGAGCTGCCCGTGGGCGTGATGCTCGGCGCGCGCTGGGGCGAGGACGCCCTCCTCCTGGCCCTCGCGGCCCAGCTCGAGGCGCAGCTGCCGTGGGCGGGGCGCCGCCCCGCATGGCGCGGCTAGCGGCTCAGGCGCTCGCGGCGGAGCGCACGTCCACGGCGATCTGGTCCGCCCACGCGCGCACTGCGTCCATGTCGCGCCGATCGCCTTGCTTTCCACGGGCGGCCGCGATGATCGCACGCTCGGGGAAGCTCAGCACGGACAGGTCGAGACGCCCCGGAAAGTGTCGGTGCCCGACGGCGCCCGTGGCCGCCACCCGCTCAAGTGTCTCGGCGGGCCGGTTGGAGGCCTTGGCCGGCGCATCGGACAGACCCGAGGAGAACAGCCAGACCTGGCGCTGGCGCAGCTGGTCGGCGAGGTGCTCGACAAGCTCCCGGGCCTCTGGCAGCCACCGACCGGTGTAGATCGGCGACCCGACGATCACGGCGTCGAAGCCCTGGACGTCGTGCACGTCCTCGGCAGCGCGGACCTCACAGCTGACGCCGTTCTCGGTGAGCGCTTGCGCGATGACCTCGCCGATCTCGCGCGTCGCGCCGTGACGCGATGCCACCGCGACCAGTGCCTTCATGTCCGAACTCCCTATGTCCTGGAGGCCTTGCGACCATGCCGAACTCCATCATGCGACGGGCCTCGACCCCGCACATGGGCCGGAGGTCCTTTGCACGGTCTGGACCGTGCCAATGCCCGCGCGTGGCCCAGATAGGCTTCGGCCCATGGGCACGCAGCCACCGGTCACGGAACCAGGGCATCCAGATCAGGCCGACGCCGCAGCAGCCCAGCACGAGCCGCTCTGGCGCCGCGGTCCTCGCCGCGTGGCGCGGCGCGCCCGGGTGTTCGGCGGAGGGCTCTCCCTGATCGGCCTCCTGTTCGCCCTGGCCTTCTTCTGCGCCTCGTTGACCCCCTCGCTGATCCCCCGCGTCTGGCTGTACCAGGCGGTGGTCTCCGGCCTCAGCACCTGCGCCGGGTACGGCGTCGGCACACTCGTGGTCTGGGGCGTGCGCTCGCTCGGATTCCCGACCACACCCTCGGTCCGCGTCGCCCGCGTCTCCCGGATCGTGCTGGCCGTCCTGGCAGCCATCGCCGTGCCGTCCTTCGTCATCGCCGGGGCCCACTGGCAGAACGCCATCCGTGCCCTCTTCGGCGTCGAGGAGAGCGCCCCCTGGCTCGGCGCCCTGCAGGCCGTCGTCGCCGTCCTCCTCGCGTCCACACTCCTGCTCGCCGCACGCGGCGTGCGCTGGCTGGTGCGCCTCGCGGCGCGCGTTCTCGGCCGGTTCGTCCCCGTGCCGACGGCGCGGCTCGTCGCGACGATCGCGGTCGTCTTCCTCCTGATCCGCTTCGCGGACGGCACGGTGGTGCGCTTCGCGAACGACCGCTTCAACGACATCTACGCCCAGGTGGACACCACAACACCTGACGGTGTCGTCCAGCCCACCCAGCCCGAGCGCTCGGGGTCGCCCGCGTCCACGTCGTCGTGGGACAGCCTGGGCAAGCAGGGGCGTCAGTTCGTCGCCTCGGGGCCGACGGCGGCGCAGATCACCGACTTCACCACCGCTCGCGGCTCGTCCACCGCACCCGAGGAACCGATCCGCGTGTACGCCGGGATGCGGGCGGCGGACAGCCTCGACGGCGTCGCGAGCCTCGTCGTGGACGAGCTCGACCGGACGGATGCCTGGTCCCGCGAGGTGCTGGTCGTGGCGACGTCCACGGGGACCGGATGGCTTGACCCCTCCGCCCTGTCCGCCCTCGAGCTGATGCACGCAGGCAACACCGCGGTCGCCTCCATGCAGTACTCCTACCTGCCCAGCTGGGTGTCGTTCCTCTCGGACCGGGCCACGCCCGCCGAGGCAGGCAAGGCCCTGTTCGAGGCCGTGTACAGCGCCTGGTCGCAGCGGCCCGAGGACTCCCGCCCCCAGCTCGTGCTGTTCGGGCTGTCCCTCGGCAGCTATGGCAGCCAAGAGGCCTTCAGCGGGCTGCAGGACGTGCAGGAACGAGCGCAGGGCGCGGTGTGGGCGGGCACACCGAACTTCACGACCATGTGGACCGACCTGACGGCGATACGCGACCCGGGCAGCCTCGAACGGGCGCCCGTCTTCGAGAAGGGCCGGCACGTGCGCTGGGGCACCGCGTCCGGCACCGCAGCGGACCTGGCGGAACCGTCCGATCCGTGGCTCGAGCCGCGGATCGTCTACCTGCAGCATGCCTCGGACCCGATCGTGTGGTGGTCGCCCGACCTGATCCTGCAGAAGCCCGACTGGCTCGGTGAGCAGCGAGGCACGGACGTGCTGGACGAGATGCAGTGGTTCCCCGTGGTCACGTTCCTGCAGCTGACCTCGGATCTCCTCAACGCGGGCAACGCCCCCTTCGGGCACGGGCACGAGTACCAGGGGGAATATGCTCAGGCGTGGGCCGAGGTCACGCCTGTCGACGGCTGGACCGACCAGGACACCGCTGACCTGCGGCAGGCGGTGGCCGAACTGGTTCCCGAGGTCGCTGAGTGAGACGAGGATGACATGACATCGCTGTTCACGAAGATCATCGACGGAGCGCTGCCGGGACGGATCGTGTGGTCCGAGATCGAGGTGGTCGCCTTCACGACGATTGCGCCGATCGCGCCGGGACACACCCTGATCGTCCCCCGGGTGGAGTTGAGCGACTTCACCCAGGCGCCCGACCGGCTGCTGGGCCAGCTCATCGCCGCGGCCAAGCGGATCGGCGCCGCCCAGAAGGCCGCCTGGGACGCCCCGCGCGCCGCGGTGATGATTGCCGGCTTCGAGATCCCACACCTGCACCTGCACGTCCTACCCGCCTGGAACGAGGCGCAGCTGAACTTCGACAACGCTCGCACGGATGTTCCGGCC
This sequence comes from Cellulomonadaceae bacterium, assembly GCA_052086865.1. Classification (GTDB taxonomy): domain Bacteria; phylum Actinomycetota; class Actinomycetes; order Actinomycetales; family Cellulomonadaceae; genus Flavimobilis. The sequence continues at coordinate 5,396 of JBQGOU010000072.1, read as the reverse complement.
GAGGAGCTGGACGCCGACGCCGAGCGGCTGCGCGAGGCCCTGCGCTCCGCCGGGTACGGGGAGTACGTCCCCGACTGACATGCGGACACCCGCGCCCGGGCTGGCGTGACGCGACTAGAGTCGGCCGCGTGAGTGAATCCGAAAACCTCGCCCCGGCCGAGAAGCGCGGCCGCGCCCGCCACGAGATGCCCGGCCCGCTGCGGTCGGACGTCCGCCTGCTCGGCGAGCTGCTGGGGCAGGTGCTGACGGAGTCCGTGGGCGCCGACCTCCTCCAGGACGTCGAAGCACTGCGTTCCCTCGCGATTGCGGGGTACATCGAGGAGGGGTCCGCCTCGATCGAGGCCGCGGAGGCCCTGATCGAGTCCTTCTCGGCCGAGCGCGCCGAGGATGTGGCCCGCGCCTTCAGCTGCTACTTCCACCTGGTCAACCTTGCCGAGGAGCACCACCGGGTCCGCGTGCTGCGTGAACGCGAGGCGAGCGCCGCCACGGAGGACGCCGGGGCGCACGACTCGTTCGGGGCCGCCGTCGTGCGCCTGCGCGAGGAGGTGGGGCCGGCCGAGGCCAGCCGCCGCGTCCGCGAGCTCGAGTTCCGCCCCGTGCTCACCGCCCACCCCACCGAGGCCCGCCGGCGCGCCGTGGCGGCCGCGATCCGCCGCATCACCGTCCTGCTCGAGGAACGCGACCGGCTCGCCGGCGGCATCTCCCTGACGGACAACCAGCGCCAGCTCCTGGCCGAGATCGACGCGCTGTGGCGCACCGCCCCGCTGCGCTCCACCAAACCCTCGCCGCTGGACGAGGTGCGCACCGCCATGTCGACGTTCGACGAGACGCTGTTCCAGGTGTTCCCACACGTGTACCGGCTCTTCGACGACTGGATCAACGAGGACGCCGCAGGTCTGGTCCCGCCCAGCGTCCCGCCGTTCGTCCGCCTCGGCAGCTGGATCGGCGGGGACCGGGACGGCAACCCGAACGTCACCGCAAGCGTGACGAAGCAGGCGGCCGCGATCGCGAACGAGCACATCCTGCGCGCACTCGAGACCGTAGCCCTGCGCCTGGGCAGGGCCCTGACGCTGGACGCGGGCACCACGCCGCCGTCGGCCGAGCTGACCGAGCTGTGGCAGACCCAGCGCCGCCTGGCCGAGGAGCTCACCGACGAGATTGCGCTGCGTTCCCCCAACGAGCCACACCGTCGCGTCGTGCTCGTGGTGGCCCAGCGGATCCGCGCCACCCGCAGGCGCAACGCCGACCTGGCCTACGCGAGGGTCGAGGACCTCCTCGAGGACCTGCTGATCGTCCAGCGCTCCCTCGTCGCGGCCGGGGCGCAGCGCGCCGCCTACGCCGACCTGCAGCAACTGATCTGGCAGGCCCAGAGCTTCGGCTTCCACCTCGCAGAGCTGGAGATCCGCCAGCATGCGCAGGTCCATTCCGAGACGCTTGCGGACGTGGCCGAGCACGGGGTCGACGGCCCGCTGTCCGACCGCAGCCGCGAGGTGCTCGACGTGTTTCGCGCAATCTCGACGATCCAGAACCGCTACGGGGTGCTCGCCGCGCACCGGTACATCGTCTCGTTCACCACGAGCGCCGAGGACCTCGCGAACGTCTTCGAGCTGGCCCGTCACGCTCTGGGCCCGACGGCGCCGCTGCCCGTGCTGGACGTGATCCCGCTGTTCGAGACGTTCGCGGACCTGCAAGCGAGCGTGGACGTGCTGGACGAGATCATCACGCACCCCCTCGTCCGGGAGCGCCTGGAGGCCACCGGACGCCGGCTCGAGGTCATGCTCGGGTACTCCGACTCCTCCAAGGATGTCGGTCCGGTCTCGGCCACCCTCGCCCTGTACGACGCGCAGAGCCGGATCGGGGAGTGGGCGCGGGCGAACAACATCGTGCTGACCCTGTTCCACGGCCGCGGCGGCGCGCTCGGCCGCGGCGGCGGCCCGGCCAATCGGGCGATCCTCGCCCAGCCCCCGCACTCGGTGGACGGCCGGTTCAAGCTGACCGAGCAGGGCGAGGTCATCGCGGCCCGCTACGGCCACCCCGCAATCGCGACCCGGCACATCGAGCAGGTGGCCGCGGCGACGCTGCTCGCCTCCACGCCGAGCATCGAGCATCGCAACGCCGAGGCTGCGCGGACCTTCGCGGACATGGCCGCACGCCTGGACGCCAGCTCCCGCGTGCGCTTCTTCGAGCTGGTCAAGTCCCCCGGTTTCCCACAGTGGTTCGCCCAGGTCACCCCGCAGGAGGAGGTCGGCCTGCTGCCGCTGGGCTCCCGCCCCGCCAAGCGCGGCCTGAGCGTGAACTCCCTGGAGGACCTGCGGGCCATCCCGTGGGTGTTCGCCTGGACGCAGGCCCGTATCAACCTCACCGGATGGTTCGGTCTGGGCACGGCGCTGGCCGAGATCGGCGACGTCGAGCAGCTGCGGGTCGCCTACGAGCAGTGGCCGCTGTTCACGACGATGATCGACAACGTGGAGATGTCGCTCGCCAAGACCGACGAGCGCATTGCGCGCCGGTATCTAGCGCTCGGCAACCGTCCCGACCTCGATGCGCTCGTCCTCGAGGAGATGACGCTGACGCGCGAGTGGATCCTGAAGATCACCGGCGAGGACAGCATGCTGTCCAACATGCGGGTCCTGGGCCGCGCCGTGCAGATGCGCAGCCCCTACGTGGACGCGCTCTCGCTGATCCAGCTCCGTGCCCTGCGCCGGTTGCGCCACGGCGCGCCGCAGGACGAGGTGGCCCAGCTCCAGCGACTGCTGCTGCTCACCCTCAACGGCGTGGCGGCAGGGCTGCAGAACACCGGGTGAGCGCGCCCGGGGCCGGGCCGCAGCCAGGACCGGAGGACACGCCCGGGCCGATTACGCGCGTGACTCCGCGCGCGCTGCTCGTGTGGGGCGTCGGGCTGCTCGCCTACGTCACGGTCGTCGCCGCGCGCACGTCGTTGTCCGCCACAGGCGTGACGGCCGCGGAACGGTTCGGGGCTACGGCCGCCGTCCTCTCCCTGTTCGCGGTGCTGCAGCTCGCGGTGTACGCGGCGATGCAGATCCCCGCCGGCGCGCTCCTGGACCGGCTCGGCGCACGCTGGGCCATCGCGCTCGGGTGCGTGCTGGCCGCGGGTGGCCAGATCGGGATCGGCTTCGCGGACTCCGTGCCCGCGGCGATTGCGGCACGCGTCCTGGTCGGAGGAGGCGACGCCTTCGTCTTCATCTCCGTGGTGCGGCTGGTGCCCGCCTGGTTCCCGCCGCGGACGGTTCCCGTCCTGACCCAGGTCACCGGGATGACCGGCCAGCTCGGGCAGCTGCTCAGCCTGGGGCCGCTCGTGGGCCTCGTGCACGCTCGGGGATGGACCACGGCCTTCGTCGCCTTCGGCTCGCTCGCCCTCGCCGTGGCGGTCGTCGTCATCGCCGTGGTCCGCACCGGGGCGGGCGCGTCGCGGGTGGTCTTCGAGGACGATTCGCCGGACGCGAGCCGACCCGAACAGCCCGTGGCGACCCTGCCTCCTGCTCCCACACCAGCCGGCCTGCGCGGGACGCTGCGTAATCCGGGCACGCGCGAAGCGTTCTGGGTTCACTTCGTGTGCCCCCTGTCCGCCAACGCCTTCGTCATGCTCTGGGGCTTTCCCTATATGACGCGGGCGGAGGGCCTTGCGGACTCCACGGCGCTGAGCGTGCTCAGCGTCTACGTGCTCGGCTGCCTCGTCTTCAGCCCGCTGCTCGGCCTCGCCACGGTCCGCTTCGCACGGCACCACGCCGAGCTGGTCGCAGGCCTGGTCGGGCTGCAGATCGCTGTGTGGGCCGCAATCCTGCTGTGGCCGGGAAGTCCTCCCGTCTGGGCCTTCGTCGTCCTCGCGGTCACTCTCGGCGCCGGCGGCCCTGCCTCACTGATCGGCTTCGACATCGCCCAGCGCTCCAACCCGCTGTCCTCGCTCGGCCTGGCCACCGGCGTCGTGAACACCGGCGGGTTCGTGTCCACGCTGCTGGTGGTGCTCGGCGTCGGCGTGGTGCTCGACCTGCTGGGTCAGTCCAGCCCCGAGCAGTTCACGGACACCGGCTTCGCCATCGCCTGGCTCGTCCAGCTTCCGCTGTGGGTCCTCGGTTTGACCATGGTGTTCCGCAGCCGCGCCGCCCGCCGGCGGGTGTCGTGACCTCGGTGGTGGGCAGGGTCTGCGCGCTGAGCGCCGCGATCCTGCTCCTGGCCGGCTGCGGCCCATCCGCCCCCTCCCAGCCCGCGGCCCCCACGCTCGAGCCCGACGGCGTCTACCGGGTCGAGGTGCTCATGCGAGACATGCGCTTCGTCCCGGACCGCGTCGAGGTGCCCAGCGGCGCCCACCTCGTGCTGGAGTTGCGCAACGTCGAGGGCATGGAGCACGACCTGGTGCTCGAGGACGGCCGGGCGAGCTCAGTCCTCACTCGGGACGAGGAGGAGACCTTCGACATCGGACCGGTCACCGAGACGATCGACGGATGGTGCGGCATCGACACCCACCGGCAGTCCGGCATGGTGCTGACCATCGCGCCGGCGCCGGACGGCGCAACGTCCTGAGCCTCAGCCCTGGCGCGCGCGGCGTGCGCGGCGGCGCGACACACCCCAGGAGGTGACGACCCCGGCCAGGAACACCAGGGTGAAGGTCAGCCACATGGTGGCCCGGAACGTCAGCCACAGGAGGTCGATTGTGGCGTCCTCACCGTTCTGGACGACGAAGACCACGGCGAGGGCCACCAGGAGGATCACGAACCAGGAGTCCGCGAGGAACTGCAGGACGGGGTTGCGCCTGGCTGGCGCGGGCTGCGTGGACATGGTGGTTCCCCTTTGCGGTGCGAGCCGAGCGGCGGTGCCAGCCTGGTCGCGCCAGCGTAGCGGCTATGACGCCGGCAGTGGGTGGTCGCCGGCTGCGCCGCGCTCAGGCGCGGCGGAAGACGCAGCCGGCGCAGGCGAGGCGACGCTCCGGGCTCGGGGCGCACCCTGCGCAGCCGCCGCTCAGGCTCGGCACCGGCGCGACGAGTCCCAGCCGTGCACCCTCGTCGAGGGCGGCGTCGACCAGCCCGCGGTCCACGCCCAGGCGCAGGGCGATGACCACGGGGCTCGCTCCGGTGCCGGCCTGGGTGATGACGTCGGTCAGGACGCTCACAGCAGGCGCCCGATCTGGAACACCGCCACCGCGGCGCACCACGCCACGGCGAGCTGCACGGCGACGGCGCCGAGGGTCCAGCGCCAGCCGAACATCCGCTTCTGCTCGGCGATGGTCGCCACGCACGGGGTGTAGGCGAGGACGAAGACCATGAAGGCCACGGCCGCGGCGCCTGCGTGCCCGCCGGACGTCTCCTCAAAGGTGGCCCGAAGCCGTTCGCCGAGCGTGCCGGCGTCGGCCGGGTCGTCCGGCTCGTCCACCGCGTAGGACT
>JBQGOU010000071.1:0-12139 GCA_052086865.1 Cellulomonadaceae bacterium | reverse complement strand
GACACGGCGTCGGCGATGTACTGCGGGCTGGTGGGCTCGAGGAACTCGCACGCGGCGGGCACACCCTCCGCGAGGACGCCGAGCAGCACCTCGCGAGCCAGGCGCAGGCCGCGCTGGATGTCGTGCGAACCGTCGAGCCCGGGGTCGTTGATGAGGCCCTTCCACCCGACCGTGGTGCGGGGCTTCTCGAAGTACACCCGCATGACGATGCACAGGTCGTCGGCGACCTGTGGCACGAGGGCGGCGAGCCGGCGCGCGTAGTCGAGTGCGGCTGCGGGGTCGTGTACCGAGCAGGGCCCGACGACGACCAGCAACCGGTCGTCGCTGCCGTCCATCACGGCGCGCACCTCGGCGCGGCTGCGCGCGACCAGGTCCGCGGCACGGTCGGTCAGCGGTAGCTCCGCCAGCATGTCGGCGGGGGCAGGCAGCGGGTCCAGCGCACGGATGCGCAGGTCCCGCGTGCTTGCGGCGTCCAGCTGGGCTTGGGGGGACATCATCTCTTCGGCTCCGTGATCTGTGAGGTGCTCAGGCGGAGCGGAGGGGCCGGCCCGTCTGAAACGACGAAGGGCCCGGGCGCCCGCGGCGTCCGTGCCCTGTGCTGGCTCCGGGTGGGTGGTCAGGCGTGCGCCCGCTCGGCCCCACCAGGAGCCAGCGTAAAGCGCCAATACCAACGGTTACCCACGTGCGAGACGGTAGCACATCGGCCAGTGGCCGGACAGTGGTCTCAGGAACCGGACTCCGGCGGTTGTCACCGGGCGAAGTAGGCGCCCGACGACGGCTCACGCAGGTAGGCGAGCGTGTGCCCGATCCGCTCCTTCGACGAGGCCGCCAGGTCCTCGGGCAACGCCTCCAGCGGCCACCAGGCCACCTCGGTCGACTCGTCGTCACCCACCCGGGCCCGCGCCGCAGCCAGCGCGGAGACCGGCCGGGCCACGAAGCACAGGTCGACATACTGCGCGCGGTCTCCGTTGGGGTACACGATCTGCTCGGTGACGGTCACGGCGGTCAGCGCGTCGAGCCGCGCCTCGACGCCGGTCTCCTCGAACACCTCGCGCACGATGCCGACCCCGGGCTGCTCGCCCGGCTCCAGAATGCCGCTGATCACGGCCCACAACCCGTTGTCGGAGCGCCGCCCGAGCAGCACCCGGGCACCGTCCTCGCGGCTCTGGGCGCCGTCGTGGTCAGTCTCGGCGTCCAGGACCACGGCCGAGACTCCCGCGAGCCACAACGGCTCGGTGCCCACGCGGGCACGCAGCGCGGAGACGAAGTCGGGAATCGGCATGGTCAGTCCCGCCCGTACCGGGCGACGAAGTTGCCGAGGATCCGCTGCACCTCATGAACGTTGCCGGCACGAACACCGGCGAGGACCCGCTCGTACTCCTCCGGCGGGTAGTAGCCGAACTCGCGGTACACCTCGATGCGGGTGACGATTCCGGCCAGGTCGAGCTCGGGGTGGAACTGGGTGGCGTACAGGTTCTGCCCGACCCGGAACATCTGCACCGGGCAGGTGGCCGAGGACGCGAGGAGGACGGCCTGCGGAGGCAGCGTGGTGCAGGCCTCCTTGTGCCCGACGTACGCCTCGAAGCTCTTCGGCAGACCCTCGAGCAGGGGGTCGACACGGCCCTGCGGGGTCAGGCTGATGGTCACCGGGGAGATGGGCTCGCCGAAAGTCGTGTCGATGACCGCACCCTGATGCCGCCCCAGCGTCCCGACCCCGTAGCAGGCGCCCAGGAACGGGAAGTCGCGCGCCACGATCTCGTCGAGCAGGGGGGCGAGCTCGGACTCGACCCGGCGCTGCACCGCGGACTTGCGGTGGTCCGCGTCGCTCGAGTTGAACGGGCTTCCGCCGACGATGACGCCGGAGTAGTCGCCCAGCCGGATCGCCGGCAGCGGACCCGTCTCCATCCGCACCCGGTGCACGTCGCGCGGGTCGAGGCCGCCGTAGCGGCACACGGCCTCGAACTCGCCATCCGCGGCGACGTCGTCCGCGCGCGAGGCCAGGAGCAGAAACGGCTTCACGCCGATGATCCTAGCCGTCGCGGGCTCCGCCCATGTGCCCGAGCGCGGAATCCGCGCGAGAGCCGACTCAGAACCGTTCCCAGCGCGGAATCCGCACCAGGGCGGGTTCAGAACCGTTCCCAGCGCGGAATCCGCGCGATCGGCGCGGCGGCGCAGTCATCGACGTCGGACTACTGCCAGCGGAACAGTCGCGCTGCCAGCGGGAAGGCCAGCGCTGTCCAGGCGATCATGACCAGCGTCTGCACCCACGGGAACCCGGACTCGAACCAGCCGATGGTCATCATCTGCGACGGCGCGCCGAGCGGGGTGAAGCGTGCCACGGCGGCCACGGCCTCGGGCATGGCGGGCCCGGGGGTCCACATCCCGGCGAGGAACAGCAGCGGGAAGTAGGCGACCATGCCGATGGCCGATGCGGTGCTCGCCCGCGGCGCCCGCGCGGTGATCAGCATGCCGATCGAGAACATCGCGAGCACCCCCAGGACGAAGCCCAGCACCACCACGCCCAGATTGCGGGGCGCCGGGATGTCGAACAGCGCCGCGGCGATGACCACCGCAATCGTGGAGGCCACCAGGACGGCAACGAGGTTAATCGCCAGGTGCACGCCCAGCAGCGCCTGCGGTCGCATGGGGGTGGTCTCCAGACGGCGGAGCACCCCCTTGTCCCGCAGGGTGACGATGGTGACGGGCATGGTGGTCAGCGACACGGTGGCGATCGCGGTGGCCAGCGCCACCGGAACGTACACCGAGACCGCCGTGAGCCCCGTCCAGGGCGCCGGCGCATCCATCATGGCCTCGCGCATCCCCGGGATGGCGTAGGCAACGCCGATGAGCAGGATGGCCGGGAAGGCCAGGGCGAAGAACACGGTTCCGGGGTCTCGCCACCACAACCGGGTCTCGGTGACGGCGAGCGTGCGCAGGCCGCGGGTCGAGGCGCGCATGCGCGCCGACGGCGGGGCGAGGGTGGGGGTCATGGCAGTCATCGTCGGGCTCCTTCCGGTCGGCGCGCGGACGGTGCGACGGCGCGCGGGTTGTCCTGGGGTGCGGTGTTCGTGGGTGCGTCGTTCTGGGGCGCGCGCTCCGGGCCGTTGCCGTACCGGCGTCCGGTGACCTGGACGAACACGTCCTCCAGGGTGCGCGGCACGGTCTGGACGTCATCGGGCACGACGTCGATCTCGGCAAGCGCGAGCACGACTGCCGGCAGCACCTTCCGCGTCCCGGTGACCACGACGACGTCGTCCTCGTGGTCGATCGCATGCACGTCGGCGAGGTCGCCGACGGCGGCCAGGGCGCGGCTGCGCTCGTCCTCGGCGAACCGCAGCCGCAGGGCGCGAGTCTCCTCGAGCCCGTCGATCAGGTCGACCGGGCGCCCCTCGGCCACGACCGTGCCGTGGTCGATCACGACGAGCCGGTCGCACAGGCGCTCGGCCTCGTCCATGAAGTGGGTCACCAGAAGGATCGTCACGCCGGTGTCCCGCACCCGTTCGACGAGCTGCCAGGTGGCGCGCCGGGCCTGCGGGTCCAGGCCCGTGGTGAGCTCGTCCAGGATCGCGACCCGGGGCCGGCCCACGAGTGCGAGGGCGATCGACAGGCGCTGCTTCTGCCCGCCGGACAGGGTGCCGAAGCGCTGGTCGGCGTGTCCGGTGAGGTCGAGCAGCTCCAGCAGCTCGCCGACGTCGGCCGGGTCGGGATAGAACGAGGCGAACAGGAGCATCGCCTCGCGGACCGTGATCCGGTCGTTCAGCTCGGACTCCTGCAGCTGGACTCCCAGGTGCTCGCGCACGGCGTACGGGTCGCGCTGCGGGTCGTGGCCCAGAACCCGGACCGATCCGCCGTCGGCGCGGCGCAGCCCGGCCAGACACTCCACCGTGGTGGTCTTGCCGGCCCCGTTGGGCCCGAGGATCCCGAAGATCTCCCCGGCCTCGACGGTGAAGCTGACGTCCTGCACCGCAACGGTCGTGCCGTAGGTCTTGCGCAGATTGCTGACCTCGACGACGGCGGTTCGGGCCGGATCGCGTCGGGTCGCGGTGTTCTCACTCATCATTGCCCCCTCAGGCGTGGGTGGATGGTTCAGGTGACGGGCCGGATCGCGACCGTGCGGGTCAGCGCCTGCAGGATGGCGAACGCGGCGGCGACGGCAAGGAGCCCGCCCAGGACGGCCAGGAGATTGTGCACGGGTGCTAGGCCCAGGACGCTGGTCAACGGGCTGCCCAGGTAGCCGCTGCCCAGGCTCATCTCGCACAGCAGGATGGGCCAGATCACCGCCGGTAGCGCGGCGGTGCCACGCCAGCCACCCCAGCGGTAGTACCCCATCGCGACCCCTGAGCCGACGAGGAGGTAGGTCGCGCAGAGCAGGGCCATGACCAGGGCGCCCATGACGAACCCGTGCTCGTCGTACAGCCGGAGGATGTCCTGCTCCCAGGACCAGCCCTGAGCGCGGAAGATCAGCCGTTCGACGACCAGGCCCGCGGTGAGCAGCAGCGCCGATCCGACGGCCGTGACGATTGCGGCGACGCCGGTGCCGCGGGCGAAGGCGCGGCGCGTGCCGCCCGCCGCGACGTGCACGACGATGAGCGCAGACGTCATGATGATGCCCATCACGAACAGGAACCCGTTCACGGAGAGGCCGACGCCCAGGAACACCGAGCCCTCGATGGCGTCCAAGCGCCGCTGCACGACGGCGATGGCGATGGTGATGACCACGACGATGGGCCAGTACCAGAGCGCGGCGACGGCATTGCCGCCGACGACGTTCCACGCGGCCGACCTGGTGGCCCGGCGCTCGGCGGAGCGGGCGGCGAGCGCTCGCGTAGTCACGGTGTCGATGGCGGTCATAACCGCTCCTCTCGGGTGAGGTGGACGAACAGGTCCTGGATCGGCACGGAGCCAACGTCGATGCCACCGGCGCGCAACGGCTCACGGTCGGCGTCGTCGAGCGCACCGAAGACGGTGGCCTGCAGCGTGCCGCCCAGGCGTTGGCGGGCCAGCACCCGGCGTCCGGCGACGGCGGCCTCAACATCCGCCGCCGGCCCGGTGAGCGTGACCCCGCGCGAGCGCACGTCCTCCGCAGGCTCGGCCAGCAGCACCGTGCCGCGGTCGAGGATGACGACGTCCTCGAAGATTCGCTCCACCTCCTCGATCAGGTGGCTGGACAGCACAATCGTGCGCGGATGCTCGGTGTAGTCCTCGACCAGAGCGTCGTAGAACGTGTACCGGCTGGGTGCGTCCATGCCGAGATACACCTCGTCGAAGATGGTCAGCGGCGCACGCGAGGCCAGCCCGATTACGGCACCGAGGGCCGATCGCTTGCCTCGCGAGAGCTGCTCGGGCTTCTTGCGCAGGCTCACCTCGAAGGCGTCGAGGAGCCTGGCCGCGAGCTCGCCGTCCCAGTTCTCACGCAGGCCGGCGTAGTGGTCCAGGGTCGTGGAGAGCTTCTCGTCGGCCATCACGTCGCCACTCTCGCGGACGAGCTGGACGCCGGCCATCACGCGGGGGTTCTCGAAGGGCTCCTCGCCGTCGACCAGCACCGTGCCCGACGTCGGCCGGCGCATCGCCGCGACCAGGGAGAGCAGGGTGGTTTTGCCCGCACCGTTGCGTCCGAGCAGACCGGTGATGGCGCCCGGTCGGATCGTCAGGCTCACGCCGTCGAGCGCGGGAACGTCGTGGCGCCCGAAACGCATCGCGAGGTCGCGGGTCTCGACCGCGAAGGGCTGGGTGGTCATGAGGACGTCTCCGTGGTTGTCGTGGCGGGGGCGCTCTGCGCCGCATGGGCCGCGTGCGCCGCGGACTCGCGGATGTGGGCGGTCAGCTGGTCCGGCGTGATGCCGAGAACGCGAGCCTCGGCGAGCACCGGGTCGAGAACGTCGGCGAAGAAGCGTTCGCGGTGCGCGGCGATCAGCCGAGCGTGCGCACCGGTGGCGACGAACATCCCGACGCCGCGGCGCTTGTAGAGCACGCCCTCGTCGACGAGTTGGGCGAAGGCCTTGGCCGCGGTTGCGGGGTTGATGCGAAAGGTCGTGGCGTACTGCGTGGTTGACATGACCTGTTCCTCCTCCGCGAGCTCGCCCTGCAGGACCTGGGTGCGGATCTGGTCCGCAATCTGCAGGTAGATGGGCTCTGGGCCGTCGAACATCGCGTGACCCTTCCCCTCAGCTCGTTGGTTCGTTACTTGACTAATGAACCATAGAACACCGGGTGGCGCAAGGGGGTGCCGCGCAAGGGATGTGTGGGAGCAAGAGGTGTGGCCGCGCGCGCCACCGGGCGCTGCTGGCCGCCATCGACCCCCACCGGGCGCGGCCGGGCGCTGAGTTCGCGTGTTGCGGTGTGATGTCGTGCGTTACAGCACGCGAAGCCACACGCGGACACGCGAAACCACCATCGGCCACAAGCCAACCCCACACCGGGACACGCGAAACCAGCGGCCCACACCGGCGCGGCTGGCGCGGCTGGCGCGGCCGGCGTCATTCGACGTCGTCGACAAGCTCCAGGTCGTCGTCCGCATCCTCGAAGAGGTCATCTTCGTACATCGCGTCGAGCAGAGCAGAGAAGTCGGGCTTCAGGGTGTCGAGGGTGCGCACGGTCTGCTCGGTCAACCGCGTCGGCAGGCCACGCTGCTCGTCGAGGAACGGGATCAGCGCCCCCAGGACGTACGGCATGTCCTCCAGCGCGCACAGGAGACCGCCGTCGGCGTCGTGCTCGAGCGCCGCGGGCGCCCAGTCGAGCAGGAACCTCTCGACCACGGTCGGGCTCCACAACCTGGGGTTGGCGCCGGAGGAGGCCGCATACCCCACGGCGACGCGGACGGCGTCCTCGTCACCCGCGGGGGCGAGCCCGCGCGAGTGCGGCGAGTCGAAGAAGTCGCGGACGATCGTCTCGATCTCCTGAGCAGTCACCTCATGCGGGCCGTAGGCGCCGCCCTCAGGCATGAGGCGCAGGGCCCACAGCACCACAGACCGATGCGCCGACCAGGTGTCCGACCGGCGTCCCGGGAAGGCGCAGAGGCCAGCGGACATGGCGTGCTCGACGCGTACCCGGGCATCGGCGGCATCGACCGACCCGATCACCGCGCCGTCCCGCTTCGCCGACCGCAACGAGTCGACGACCTCGTCGACCGACACAGTGCGGACGCCCCCGTCGCACATCGCGTTCCCCGCTGAGTGGTCGATGGCCACCTCCGCCGTGAGCCGGACGCCACCGGCCATTCGCACGCCCCAGATCAGGCGCTCGTTGTCGCCGTGCGGGCTGAGCACCTGCATCACCTCGCCCTCGACCCGAGCCTCGTCCAGGTGCGCAAGCCAGATGGGCATCGGATGCCGGCGGCCCCGGAGCGCAGTGTCCGCGAGGGCGATGACCTCATCGCTGCAGATGAACTCGCGAATGAGCCGCATCGCGGCGGTGGTCTCGGCGAAGGGCTCGGCGTCGAGCAGGTCGATCAGCCCCAGCATCCGATCGAGAGCCAGGCGCGGATCACTGTCGGCCGACGCGCCGCAGCCGCAGATCCCCTCAGAGCCGACCGCCGCCGGAACCGGCTCCGAAACCATCATCTCCACGATGGTGCTGATCTCGACCAACAGGTCGAGGGGGTCCTCCGAACGCAGTCCGCACCGAAGTCGGGCGAGCAGGTCCCTCCAGGCGGACTCGGGCGTCGTCGGCCGCGCCTCGTCCCCGGACGGCACAACGGACCGGGCACGCCGCCGCTTCGGTGCGGGGGTGCTGGCGCCTGCTGGGGACATGGTCCGACGTTAGCCACGGCGAGCCCGAGCCGCCGCCGGGCATCGTCGACCTGTGGATAGAGACGGGAACCACGTGCGCTGTGGTCAGACGTCGCTCGAGTACCAGTAGTCGCGCGCCGCGACGAGCTGAGCACGCCGGGCCGAGGTGAGCAGGTCGGGCGTTCCCAGGGTGTGCTCCTGGTACTCCCACGGCACGGAGATGGCGCGCAGCAACGGCTCAGCGCGCTGGGACACCGAACCCTTGAGCCCGAACCACTCCAGGAGCTCCTTGGCCGTCAGGTCGCTACCCCACCCGACGGCGCCGTTGGCCCGGGCCGCAGCCCACACCAGGGCTGCAGCACCCCGCACGGGCGAGGCTCTGCGCCGGAAGATCCCCGGGTCGGCAGCAGCGGCACGAGCGAGGAACCGCCGGAAGACGGTACGCAGCTCCGTGTCGAACAGGTCGTCGGCGCAACGGTCACACCAGTCGAGCCAGGTGGCCACGGTCTCGTGGATGTCGTCGGCCAGACCGGACCAGTCGAACGGTTCGTCGGGCAGCGGTGTGGCGTCCATCTCGGCGAGCTGCTCCTGACCACCCAGCCCTTCGGCAAGCCCGGTCAGCGCCTCCTCGACCGGGTCAAGGCCTCCGCTCAGCACCTCGGCGAGAAGACCCTGGAGCTGCTCCGCGGTGAACTGCCCCAGCTCCTCGGGAGAGTCCAGGCCGAGCACCTGCATCAGCAACGCGACGTCCGGTGCGTCCTGCGGCCGGCCCGTCAGGCCAGCCAGGAAGGACTGGCCGATCTCGTCAAGGGCGCGAAGCGTCTCGTGCGTCAGCGCGGCGCCCACACCCCGGGCGTCGTGCGCATAGACGACGACGTTCTCCAGCACCTTCGGCAGCTCCTCCAGGTGGTCCGGCAGGCCTTCCGGGTCGGCTCTGAGCCGCTCCGGAACGTAGTCGAGCAGGAAGGTGCGCAGACTCACCGCGCTCCAGCGCAGCGGATCGCCTCCCGCCTCCTGCAGAGTCGCGAAGGTGAGGGCGAGACGCACCAGCGCAGTGTGCCGCGCTGCGTCGAGCTCTCCGTCCGAGTCGGCCACGATGTCGCTTGCGAGCCAGTCGAGGTCCGAGGCCTCCGCGGGTGCGGGGGTGGGCGAACCGCCGTCGGGCAGGAGGGACAGCACCCAGCGCAGCAGTGGCCTGGCCATGGGCCACGAATCGCTGCTCAGCTCGGGGTGATTCCGCGCGCCACGGTCCAGCGCAGCGGTCACGGTGGCGCGCAGCCAGGCTGGGTCGGGGCGATCCAGGCGCATCCCCGGCTCGCGTTGGGATCGGAAGTACTCCTCAATCGTCTCGAGCTGTTCAGGGACCACAAACGCATCCTTGACCACGCTGCCGAGATTGTGGTCGATGAAGGCGATCAGGCTCACGTCGTACCCGCCCTCGAACCTCAGGCCGACTGCCTCGTTCTCGCCGTCGCCCAAGACATCGTGGATCCGGAGCACGTCGCGGACCTGGACGTCCTCGAGGTGAGCGAGCCAGGTCGGCATCGGATGCCGACGGCGCATCAGGGCGCGAGAGATGCGCGCACGCAGATCGTCGTCACGGGTGAAGGCGCGGATCACGCGCAACGCGGCCGTGGTCTCCGCGACCTCGACGCCGATGAGCGACTCGACGAAGTCGGCGAGTTGGACCGCTGCGCCGCCGGGGGCGTCCTCGGTCACCTCGACCATGCCGCTGACCCAGGCGAGCAGGTCAAGCGGGCCGTCGGCCCGCAGGCCGCGGCGAAGTTCCTGCAGCAGGTCTGAGGGCATCACATCCGGGATCACGTCGGAATCGGGCACGGCGGACAGGTGCCCGCGCCGGGCGGGGCGGGCCTTGTTTCCCGACGTGTCACGAGACATAGGTCGAGCCTATCGAGCCGCGCGGCGCACGGTCGTGTGGGTCCGTCACTCCCCCACAGGTGAGCCCGCGCGAGCCTCACCGGCTCAGATGCATCACCAGCTCAGCAGCATCGCAGTCCAGGGCGTGCGCGAGGTCCAGAATCGTCGATAGTCGTGGGTTCGCGGGCGTGCGCTTGGCCCGGTCGGAGAGCCCTGACTCCAGCAGCTGGTAGTGGTTGCGGCTCAGCCCGGCGCGCTCGGCGGCCTTCTCCTGAGTGAGCCCCGCCGCCGTGCGCAGGTCCCGCAGGCGGTTCGCGAGGCGACCGACCCGGGAGATCTGGTCCTCGATCCGACTTGCGGTTCCGGGACTACCGCCTATGTCGCCGAGCAATGGGGTCGACGCTGGATCACGGTGGACACATCGCGGGTCGCACTTGCACTCGCCCGACAACGGCTAATGGGAGCACGATACCCGTACGATCCTCCCAGGAGGGTCGCGTCAAGGAGCAGGTCGCGGCTAAGCCAATGCCGCCAACGCAGGTCAGCGGCGACGTTCGGCACGGGTTCGTCTACCAGCGCGTACCCCATGTCACCCTCGGCTCCATCGCACGGAACCCCGAGATTCGATCCGGGCTGTCTCGCGGCGAGAAGGATGCGGTCATCAAGCGAAACGCGGACCTCGAGTACCTCTACGACAAGCCGTACGTGGACAAGCACCGCGTGCGTGTTTCCGGCCCGTTCACGGTCGAGTCGCTCTCTCCGCACCGATCGCTCGCGTTCGAGCCGGCCGCCGAACCCGATACCGAGACCGAGGCGACGCGGGACGCCGATGCCCAAACATTCGAGCAGACGATCCTCGAGAACCTCGCCAAGGCCAGCATCACCGTGGATGGGCGGATCGACCTCGTGACGCGACTCGAGACCGACGAGGTGTCGATCGTCGACTTCACGTCGACCGCTCGCGCCCAGGAGGAGGAGGTTACCCCGGACCAGCTCCTCGTCTATGCAGCCGGCTACCAGGAACTCACGGGCAGTGACGCCGACGTGGTTGAGATCCTCAACCTGGACGAGGGCGGCAAGAGCGTCCGTGAGAAAAGCCGAACCCGCTCGTCTCACTGGGATCCGAGACGGGATCCGCAATGCCAGCGAGTCGCTCACCGACCGCGTCATGCGCCTCTCCCCTGCCGGGATGGATCAGATCGAAGCCGCCCTCGATGCCGAGCCGCGTGTGATCCCCGAGCTGGCCGCCGCGATCCGGAAGTCGCGCGCTCAGTTCGGCCCCCGCCTGTGAAGTCCTCCGTCGAACGTCAGCGAGGCAGAGACTCCACGCTGAGCTAACAACCGGGCCGCGCACCACGACGCACGCCAGGCGTCGTGAAGACACAGCGACCTAGGGCTCCTCGGCTTGAGTCGGCGTTGCGGCGTAGGCTACAGGCATGTCCATGAATGTCACGGAAGTCGAGCGGGCACTCCTCGCCCTCGATCAGCATGATCGTGCTGCCGTGATCCATCGCGGCCTGCGAAGCCTCGATGCCACCGACGAGAACGTGGATCAGGCCGAGGTCGATGCGGCCTGGCGCGCCGAGTTTCGGCGACGCATTGACGACGTCGAGAGCGGCAAGGTCGAGCTGTTGGACGTAGACGAGTCGCACGCCCAGTTGCGCGCTCAGTTGGCAGCCCGCGGTAAGTGAGGCTGGAGAAGCGCGAACATCCCGAGGCGCGCGATGAACTCCGCGAAGCCGCGTACTGGTACGACGATCGGGAGCCTGGTCTCGGCGAGGACTTCTACGATGCGATTGATGCGGCGGTAGCCCGCATCAACGACTGGCCGCGTTCCGCTCCCGGGTTCCCTGGCTGGGTGGGTACTCCGACCGTGCGCAGCATGGCGGTAGACGTGTTCCCATACCGAGTGCTTTAGAACGGGCTCCGCCGCCGAGAGCCCTACGTCGCGAGCACGGTCATGAGCGGCCGGTTGATGAACAGCACCTCACGCCCGATCCGCGACTCTCCCAGCGTTCCCCGCTCGACGAGTGCGCGCAGCCACTTGACCGCCGTCGGGCGAGAGACTCCGCATCGCTCCATCACGTCGCGCGACCGCGCGTACGGGTGCTCCATGAGCAGTGCGACAAAATCATGGTTGGCAACACCAACAGCGTCACGCACCGCCTCAAGCACCCCAGCTTGCACGGCCTCGATCCGGTCGATCAGCTCGCGCGAGCGCGACGAAGTGACCCGCACGCTCTCGACGATGTACAGCACCCAGTCCTCCCACGCCGCCTCAGAGGTGACGAGCCGCAGCAGCCGGTAGTACTCGTCCTTGGTCTCGATGATGTAGCGCGAGAGGTAGAGCAGCGGCAGGTGCAGCAGCCCCGCGTCACACAGCATGAGCACGTTCATGATCCGCCCGGTACGCCCATTGCGGTCGGTGAAGGGGCGAATCGCCTCAAACTGGTAGTGCGCCACCGCCATGCGCGTCAACGGGTCGATGTCACTCGGCTCGTTCAGGAACTCCGACCAGTTGTCGAGCAACCGCC
>JBQGOU010000070.1:0-12373 GCA_052086865.1 Cellulomonadaceae bacterium | reverse complement strand
CGGATCCCGAACTTCCCGTAGTCCAGGGCCATCGCCCTCACCAGGTTCACCACGGCGCCCTTGGCGGCGTTGTAGGCAGCCATGTTGTAGTCACCCGCCAGCCCGGAGATCGACCCGACGTTGACGATCGTGCCGCCCTTGCCTGCGTCGATCATGGCGGGGACGAAGTACCTGGTGGTGAGGTAGATCGACTTCACGTCCACGGCCATGATCCGGTCCCAGTCGGACTCGGTGACCTCGTGCAGCATCCCGGCCTTGAAGATGCCCGCATTGTTGATGACGGAGCGCACCGGGCCCACCTGAGCGTCGGCGAACTCCTTGAGGCTCGCCACTGACCCGGCGTCGGAGACGTCGGTGCGGTGGAAGTGCACGTCGGCGTGGCCCGCGGCCTTGAGATCTGCGAGCACGCGGGCACCTGACTCGGCATCGATGTCAGCCATGAGCACACGCCAGCCGCGTCGGCTGAACAGCTCGGTCGCGGCCAGGCCCATGCCGGACGTGGCTCCGGTGATCAGGACTGTCGTGGTTGTTGCGCTCTCCCCAGTGGTCATGTCTCGACGCTAACCCCGTTCGCGGGCTGACCCCGTAGGCCGCAAAGCCCATCGGCGCACGCATGGGCGATGCACAACCGGGGGATCCGACTTATGATAGATAGACACTAATAATATAGCGGGAAACACCGACAAAACTTGACATCATGAGGAGCGCTGCCTGGCGTCCTGAGCGTCAACATCCGCGACCCATAGCCTGCGACACGCCGCGAGACCCACCGTCGCTCTCCTCTCGCCTCGTCGCACGCCTCACCGGCCGTGGAACGGCACCACCGCGCGATCGTCGTCGATCGCGGGAAGAGGACATCGATGTCGAACCGCGCCGCCAGACCTCTGGCGCTCCTGACGACCGCAACCCTGGTGACCGGATCACTCGCGGTCGCCGTGCCCGCCTCGGGCGCCGACCAGGCGGTCGGCGCCGCAACGGTCGCTGACACCGCGCCTGCGGATCCCTGGACGCTCGTCGCCACGGACCCCTTCGACGGCGACTACCACCCGACCTTCACCGGTAACGGGTATCTCGCGGCGCGTGTGCCGGCCACGGGACAGGGATACAGCACCCACGTGGTCGAGACCCAGTTCCAGGTCGCCGGCTTCTACGCTGACGGCCTGCCGAAGCAGGCGCGTGCCTCGGCACCGGGGTGGACCGGGCTCACCGTCTCCGATGGGACGGGCACATTCGACGAGGCCTTCGAGTCCGTGTGCAGCGCTGGCCAGGCCTGCCAGCTCGAGGACGGTGCGCTCAGGGGTGGCGCCTCGGTCGCCTCCGACCACAGCGGCTACCGCGGGTCAGGTTTCGTGCAGGGCTTCGGTGGCACCGGTGCCACGGCGCGCGTCACGGTGACGGGCGCCGATCCCGAGACCGCGTACGAGGCCGTCGTGCGGTACGCGGCGGGCAACCCGGGGGACAACACCCTGGACGACCGGACGCTGACGCTGCGCGTCGACGGCACCGAGTATCCCCTGACGCTGCCAGCCTCGGCGGACGGCAGCTGGTCCGAGTGGCTTGAGGTGCGCGTGCCTGTGACGGTCGACCCCGAGCGCTCCGTCGTCGAGCTGGTGTGCACCGGCGCCGGCGACTGCCGTGCCAACGTCGACGAGGTCGCGATCGTCCCGGTCGGTGCGGACCCGCAGGAGTCGGGCACCGCGGCGACGATGGCGCAGCGCGGCCTGGACGACTACCGCCAGGTGCTCGACCTGTCCACGGGCGCGATCTCGACCGCTGCGACCTGGACCTCGCCGGGCGGCAACGTCTCCGATGTGCAGTACACGGTTCTGACCGACCGCGCCGACGACCAGCGCGCCGTGGTGCGCGTGGCCGTGACGCCTCGCTGGGACGGTGAGCTCACCGTCACCGACGTGCTGGACGCGCGTGGGGCGACGCTTGCGGAGAGCTTCGACACCCATCGCGACGCAGAGGCCGGTCGCATCGGCCTCGACACGACGCTGCGGGGGACGGGAATCACCGCGGCGCTCTCCTCGACGCTGCGCGGACCCGGCGTCCTGGGCGCGACCGACGCAGCCGAGATCGCATCGGACTCGATTGCGCAGCACCTGACCACCTCGGTGACCGCGGGCGAGACCTACGAGTTCGTCAAGTACGTCGGTCTGGCCACCCCGCAGGACTCGGACGACCCGGCCTCGGCCGCGGCCACCGTGTCCACGGCCGCCGCCGACGCTGGCTACGACCAGGTGCGCGCGGACAACGACGTCGCCTGGGCCGAGCTGTGGCAGGGCGATGTGCAGGTCAAGGGCGACGACGCGCTGCAGAGCGAGATCCGTGCGAGCCGCTTCTACCTGCTCGCCTCCACCAGCGGCACCCGCGCCTGGTCGCTGTCCCCGGCCGGGCTGTCCTCCGACGGCTACGGCGGACATGTCTTCTGGGACACCGAGACGTGGATGTGGCCGTCGCTGATGGCCCAGGACCCCGAGCTGGCCGCCTCCGTGCTGAAGTACCGCTCGGACCGCTTGGAGGACGCGGCGCAGAACGCGGCCGACGGCGGCCATGACGGCATCCGTTTCCCGTGGGAGGGCGCGCTCGACGGCAAGGAGCAGACCACCTCGACTCTCTTCGGGGACCACGAGATCCACATCACCGCTGACGTCGCGCTGGCGTTCTGGCAGTACTACCTCGCCACGGGGGACACGCAGTGGCTCGCGGAGTCCGGCTGGCCGGTGCTGAGCGGGGCGGCCGACTTCTGGGCGAGCCGCGCCACCCTGGGCGAGGACGGCCTCTACCACGTGAACGAGGTCACCCCGCCGGACGAGTGGGCGAGCAACGGCGGCGTCGTCGTCGACGACTCGGCGTACACCAACGTGGCCGCGGCCCAGGTCATGCGCTTTGCGAGCGAGGCCGCAGCGATTCTGGACGAGACGCCGTCGGAGGCGTGGTCGGTGATCCCCGACGCGATGTACGTGCCGTTCGATGAGGACCGTGGCGTCACGGCCGAGTACGAGGGCTACGACGGCCGGACGATCAAGCAGGCCGACGTCGTGATGCTCTCCTACCCCTGGGGACACGACCAGAGCACGGAGCTCACTGCGCGCAACCTCGACTACTACGCGACCAAGGTGACCGAGCACGGCGGACCGTCCATGACGGATGCGATGCACTCGATCGTCTCCGCCGAGCTGGGCCGGGCGTGCGACGCCTTCTTCTACACCGAGCGCAGCGCCGCCCCGTTCATGCGGGCGCCGTTCAACCAGTTCGCCGAGGAGCGCGGCGGCGGGGCCTTCACGTTCGTCACGGGCGCCGGCGGCTTCCTGCAGGAGTTCTACTACGGATACACCGGCCTGCGGATGCAGGCCGACGGTGTGGCCCTCGCGCCGATTCTGCCCACCCAGCTCGACGAGCTGAAGCTCACCGGACTGCAGTACCAGGGGCGGACCTTCGACGTGACGGTCGGGTCGGAGAGCACCCAGGTCCTGGTCACCGACGGCGAGGCGCTGACGGTGCACACCGCCGACGGCGATCTGACCGCGGCACCCGGCCAGGCGCTGACCATCTCCACCCGCGAGTCGGTCGACTGCGGGGCGGACCGTGGGCACGGCGAGCTGCTCGGCTCGCTCAGCGCGTCCGCGGGCGGGGACGACGGTCCGGGAACCTACGTCTACCCGACGAACGACTCCTTCAACGAGGGTGCGTTCGACATGACGGACTTCGAGGTGTTCCGCGACGGCGACGTCATCCGGCTGGTCACCACGGTCTCCGGGGAGATCACGAACCCGTGGGCCGGGGAAGGGATGAGCGTGCAGCTCCTGCACGCCTACCTGCGACTGCCCGACCAGACGTCCACCGGCGCCACGCCGGCGCTGCCCGGAACCAACGTGGACACCGAGGACCCCTGGCAGTACGTGGTCATCGCCAACCCGCGCCACGCGGGCGGTGAGGCCGGGACCGGCCTCTACGACGCCTCCGGCGAGCTCGTGGCCGACGTTGAGCTGACCGTGTCCCGCCGGGAGCAGATCGTGCTGACGCTGCCTGCGTCCGCGTTTGACGGCGTCGACCTCACGGACGTGTCCTTCGCGGTGGCGATGATGAGTGCCGCCGAGGACGGCGAGGGGGTGTCCAACATCCGTCCGGTGTTCGACTGCACCGCGGCGGACCAGCCCTCCTGGGTGCGCGAGTGGCGGTTCTGCGGCGGGCGTGGCACGACGCAGGACGAGACGCCGTACGACACGGACACCTCGGACCCGAACGTCATCAAGATCTTCGCTCCTGAGGGCCGCACCCAGCACGAGATCCTGGGTGTCCAGGACGCGCGCGCCGCGCTGCCGTTCGTGCCGCTGACGCCGGCGCCGGTGGATCCGGTGGATCCGGTGGATCCGGTGGATCCGGTGGACCCGACAGACCCGGTGGACGGTGACGACGATGCCGGTCCCCAGATCACCCTCTCGGCCACCACGGTTGCGGCCGGCGGCGACCTGACGGTCCGTGGGTCCGGGTTCACCGCCTCCGGCGATCTGGACGTCACGCTGCACAGCACGCCCGTGCGGCTCGCGACTCCGACGGCGGATGCCTCCGGCGGGCTGGTGGTCGTGGTCCGGGTGCCCGCAGACACTCGACCGGGGAGCACACGGTGGTCGTGACGGACCTGACCACCGGACAGAGCGTGACGGCGGCGCTGACCGTCACCGCCGGCAGCGGCGGGTTGGCGGCGACGGGCTCGAACGCTGCGCTGCTGGCCGGCCTTGCGATCGCGCTGCTGCTTGCCGGTGGCGGCTTCATGGCAGCTCGCTCGCGCCGCACGGGTGCGCGCGGCTGAGGCTGCTGCTCGTCAGGCACCACACCGAGACGGTCACCGCAATCGCAGTGGCCGTCTCGGCCGTTGTCCCTCGAGCCATCCACAGAACCCCGTGGCCCCGGCGCCGCGCCCGCGCTGACCCGCGTCCTTCGTACCCCGCATCCGCGGGACCGCGGGCGCCGGCAGACCGGCCCGCGCTCAGGCCGTGAGGATGCGGAACGTGAGTGCCAGGGCGGCACCGATCAGCAGGGGGAGCGGGCTCAGGAGGCCGGCGGTGTCGCGAGCGCGCAGGTGCGTTGCCATGGCGCCGAGGAAGTAGAGCACGACGCCAGCGGCCGCGGCGATGCCCAGCGGAGCCACGAAGACGCCGACGATCAGGCCGAGAGCGCCCGCGAACTCGACAGTTGCGAGGAAGGTGTACCAGCTCTCGGGCACGCCTGCCCGGGTCAACGACGTGACGATCGCCTCGGAACGCACGAGCTTGCCACGCCCGCACAGGACGAGCATGAGAGCGAGCAGGACGGCGACGACGACGTAGGCGATGAACATGGGGTCTCTTCAGAGGCGCAGCAGGCGGCGAACGGTGTAATCATTGGCAAGTGCCAATGATCGGTCACCCTACATCATCGTATGCGGTGCACTAGAGTGGCGGAATGAGCGCGTCCACCGAGCCGACCTGCAGCGACCGCCTCGGGTTCCTGCTCGCCAAGCAGGGCCAGGCGATGAACCTGCGCCTGCGTCAGGCGCTGGGCGCGAGCGACCTGGGGCCGCGCCATGGGGCGACGTTGCTGCACCTCGCCTTGGGCGGGGCGACGAGTCAGCAGGCGTTGATTGACGCACTCGGCGTCGACCCCAGCGGGCTCGTGGCGATTCTCAACGAGCTCGAGAGCGGCGGCCTCGTCGAGCGCCGCCGCGACCCGGCGGACCGCCGCCGTCACATCGTGCAGATCACCTCAGGCGGTCGCGAGGCTGCGGCGCTCGTCGAGAGCGCGGTCGCGGATGTTGAGCGCGTTGCTTTTGCGGACTTGTCCCTGGGCGAGATCTCCGTGCTCGGGGACCTGCTCGGCCGCATCCGCGGCCGCCACGAGGGCGCGGTCTGCGACGACGCCTGAGGCTCGTCAAGAAGAACCCCGGGCGCTGTCAAGAGAAATCCAAAGATTCATCGCATCTACCCTGATGTGACGGAGACTCCTCACAAAATCGGAGTACACTCAGTTATGAGCGCACTCGGAAAGAGGTGAGGCATATGACCGACCACACCGTGGCCGTCGTCGGGCGCCGCGAGCGCAACGCGCTGGAGCGGCGCGCGCGCATCGCCATGGCAGCGGCCGAGCTCTTCGCCGAGCGCGGTTTCGCTGCCGTGACGACTCATGAGATCGCCGAGCGGGCCGACGTGGCCGACGGAACCTTGTTCCGTTACGCCACCTCCAAGGGCGAGCTGCTGCTGATGGTCTACAACGAGGAGTTTCGCGCCGCCCTGGCCGCCGGGGAGGAGCGGGCTCGGTCCGCACCCGCCCTGGTCGACGCGATCGAGGCCCTGGTCGCACCGACCCTCTCGATGGCGCATGCCCATCCGGAGAACGCACTGGTCTACATGCGCGAGCTGATCTTCGGCAACCCTGCGGAGAAGTTTCGTGCCCGCGGCATCGAGCTCGTCATGGCGTTGCAGGCCGACATCGGGCAGCGCCTGCTGGACGCCGCGCGCGCGAGCGGCACCGAGCCCGAACCTGACGCCGCGCGCCTCGCGGCAATCTCGATCTTCGGTGCCCTCGAGCTGACGCTGGCGCGCTGGTCCACCGGCGCTCATCCCGGACACGACGCCGCGCGCGACCTCCGCGGGCAGATCACCCAGATCACCACCGGCTTCCTGGCCGGAGCAACGGCCCCACCCCCTTGAGCGGTGCGGCCCACCCAGACCCACCGGAACCCACCGAAAGGCAGACCATGCAGTACACCAGCGGCAACTACGACGCCTTCGCCCGCCCTCGCAAGCCCGAGGGGGTGGAGCGGAAGACGGCGACCTTCGTGGGCGCCGGGCTCGCCTCGCTGTCCGGAGCGGCGTTCCTGATCCGTGACGGCCAGATGCCCGGCTCCGCCATCACCATCCTCGAGCGACTCAAGCTCCCGGGTGGTGCGCTGGACGGCATCAAGGAGCCGAAGAAGGGCTTCGTCGTCCGGGGCGGGCGCGAGATGGAGAACCACTTCGAGTGCCTGTGGGACCTGTTCCGCTCGATTCCCTCGATCGAGATCGAGGGTGCCTCGGTGCTGGACGAGTTCTACTGGCTCAACAAGGACGACCCGAACTACTCCCTGCAGCGGGCGACGGTGAACCGTGGGCAGGACGCGCGCACGGACAACCTGTTCACGCTCAGCGACAAGGCTCAGAAGGAGATCGTCAAGCTCTTCCTCGCCACGCGCGAGGACGTCGAGAACAAGCGC
The DNA here is from genome assembly GCA_052086865.1 of Cellulomonadaceae bacterium. GTDB lineage: Bacteria > Actinomycetota > Actinomycetes > Actinomycetales > Cellulomonadaceae > Flavimobilis. Next base: position 5,139 of record JBQGOU010000070.1, on the reverse strand, counting down.
ATCGACGAGGTCTTCACCGACGAGTTCTTCTCCTCGAACTTCTGGCTGTACTGGCGGACCATGTTCGCCTTCGAGGAGTGGCACTCCGCCCTGGAGATGAAGTTGTACCTGCACCGTTTCATCCACCACATCGGAGGCCTGCCGGACTTCAGTGCCCTGAAGTTCACCAAGTACAACCAGTACGAGTCGCTGGTGCTGCCACTGTACCGGTGGCTGCTGGACCAGGGCGTGGCCTTCCACTTCGCCACCGAGGTGACCGACGTCGACTTCGACATCGACGCCTCGAGCGGGCGCAAGCAGGCCACGCGGATTCACTGGGTCGCGGGCGGCGAGCAGGCGGCGACCGAGCTGGGCGAGGACGATCTGCTGTTCATGACGATCGGGTCGCTGACCGAGAACTCGGACGACGGCGACCACCACACACCAGCCACGCTGAACGAGGGCCCGGCCCCGGCCTGGGACCTGTGGCGGCGCGTAGCGGCCCAGGACCCGTCCTTCGGGCGCCCCGACGTGTTCGGGGCGCACATCCCCGAGACGAAGTGGGAGTCCGCGACGGTCACGACGTTGGACAAGCGCATCCCGGCGTACATCGAGAAGATCTGCAAGCGCGACCCGTTCTCCGGCAAGGTCGTCACCGGCGGCATCGTCACAGCCAAGGACTCCTCGTGGCTGATGTCCTGGACCGTGAACCGCCAGCCGCACTTCAAGCAGCAGCCCGCCGACCAGATCGTGGTGTGGGTGTACTCGCTGTTCGTCGACCGCCCAGGCGACTACGTGAAGAAGCCGATGCAGGAGTGCACCGGCGAGGAGATCACGGCGGAGTGGCTCTACCACCTGGGTGTTCCGATGGAGGACATCGACGAGCTCGCCGCCACCGGCGCCAAGACGGTGCCCGTGATGATGCCGTACGTCACCTCGTTCTTCATGCCGCGCCAGGCTGGCGACCGGCCCGATGTGGTGCCCGAGGGCGCGGTGAACTTCGCCTTCATCGGGCAGTTCGCGGAGTCCAAACAGCGCGACTGCATCTTCACCACCGAGTACTCGGTCCGCACCCCGATGGAGGCCGTCTACACGCTGCTCGACATCGAGCGCGGCGTGCCGGAGGTGTTCAACTCCACATACGACGTGCGCGCGCTGCTGGCAGCGACCGGCCGGCTGCGTGACGGTGAAGAGATCAAGATCCCGGGCGGCCCGCTGGCCCGCAAGCTGCTGATCAACAAGATCGGCGACACCGAGATCGGGGAGCTTCTCGAGCAGTTCCACCTGGTGGCAGGGCTGGGCGAGAAGCAGCCCGGCTGAGCCGGGGGCGGGCGCGTTCCCCCTGTTGCTGGGTCTGCGCGCCAGTGCGACGGTGGGTCGATGCGACGACCACTGACGGTACTGACGACCATCACCCTCGCCGCCGCCCTCGCGGCCTGCGGGGGCTCCGACAACGACGGGGACCCTACGGCGCAGCCGACGCCCACGAAGGGCTCCCCGGAGCCTGCGCCCAACGAGCCGACGTCTGACGATCCCCAGAGCCCCGAGGAACCCGAGCCGGCGCCGACCGACCTGCCCGAGGACGTGCTCCTTCCCGCGGACCGGCTCGGCCCTCCCGAGGACCCGCGGGAGGAGGAGGACGGCGTCGCACCGTGGCGCCTGCCCGACGCCTGCGAGGTCGTCTGGCCCGACGCCGACCAGACCGTCACGGCCATGCGGACGGTGACCCAGGGGACCGGTGGGGCCGAGCAGTCGATCGCCGTGCAGCAGGTTGCGGTGTTCGCGGAGGCGGGCGCCGCCGCCCAGGCCTCCGACCAGCTGGCCGCCGCACTGCAGGCGTGCACCGAGGTCGAGGCCGACGAGACGCGCTACGTGCTCGAGGACGTGGCCGTCGGCGCCCAGGGCCTGGGGCTCGCCGTCGACTACTACGGCGTCTCGGCGACTGGCGACCTCGATGCGGCGATGGGTTCCTACCTGGTGGCCACCCGGCGTGGCACCGCGGTCACCCTGGTCGCGGACGAGGGCGGTGAGTCCTTGGTCGGCACGGCCCGTGAGCGGACCGCGGAGCGAGCAAGCCTTGCCTGGGACCTGCTGTGCCACTACGACAGCGCCGGATGCTGACGCCCACGGTGCGAGATGGCCGCCATACGGGCGGACGCGACGCACAGTGAGCGAGTAGGTTCCCGCACGGCACGGCACCACGCCGCCTCGACCAGCAGGAGGACGCGATGACCCAGCACGCACAGACGCAACCGGACCAGGCAGAGATCGACGCGGCGGTGACCGCCCTCACCGAGCAGGGTGTACAGGGTGTGTGGGTCACCTGGGCGGACAACAACGGGGTGCCTCGCGGGCGGATCGTGCCCGTCGGCGCACTGGCCGACGCCGCCCGGCGCGGCGTGGGTGTCACCGTCCTGTTCGCCGTCTTCGACTCCCACGACGTGATCACCCACGGCTACGAGGGCCTGGCCACCGCATCGGGGGACCGGCGGCTGGTGCCCGTGCTCGAGCGCCTGCGTCCGCTCGCTGGCCAGCCGCACCTTGCCTGGGCCCCAGGCGTGCAGCGCACCGCGGACGGCGAACGCTCGGAGTACGACCAGCGCCACGCCCTGGAGCAACAGGTTGCCCGCGCCGCCGCCGTGGGGATCGAGCTACGCGCAGGCTATGAGATCGAGTTCACCGTCTACCGCGACGGCGAGCCCGCCCATCAGGGACCGGCCTACAGCCCGCACGCGCTTGTCGGGCTCGACGACCTCGTTGCTGCGCTGCTGGCGGACTTCGAGGCCAACGGGCTGCATCTGGGCCAGCTGCACGCCGAGTACGGGCTCTCCCAGGTCGAGCTGACGCTGGCCGCCACCGATCCGGTGTCGCTGGCCGACGACCAGCTGCTGGCGCGCCAGACAATCCACGCCGCGGCCGCCCGGCTCGGGTACCGCGTGAGCTTCGCCCCGCTCGTGGACGCCGCGGGTGCGGGCAACGGCTGGCACCTGCACACCTCGCCCTGGCGCGACGGGCGCAACCTGCTCGCTCCCGCAGGGGATGCCACCGACGTCGAGGGCCTGGGCGCCGAGGGCGCCGCATACCTCGCGGGACTTCTCGAGCACCTGCCCGCCATCAGCGCACTGTCCGCCCCGTCCGTGCCCTCGCGGCTGCGGCTGCGCCCGGGCTACTTCGCGGGGGCGTACGGGTTCTGGGGCGTGGAGAACCGTGAGGCCACCCTGCGCCTGGCCGAGGGCGGCGGCCTGGTGGGGGAGGGCTACTGGAATGTCGAGCTCAAGGCCTCGGACGCCTCGGGCAACCCCTACCTCGCCCTCGCCGCCGTCCTCGCCGCGGGGTTGGACGGCCTGGAGCGCTTCGCCCGGCCCCCCGCCCCCGAGGCCGCCGACCCGGGCACGTGGACGGCACAGGAGCGTGCGGACCGCGGCCTGGTCCTGCTGCCGCAGACCAGCGCCGAGGCGCAGCAGGCCCTGGCTGCCGACTCCGTCGTCGCCGGCGCATTCACCCCCCAGCTGCTGGGTGCCTTCGACGCGGTGCGCCGGTCCGACGCCGGCTGGGCCGAGGGCAAGGACCCGGACGAGATCGTGGCCGGTCACCGTTGGCTGTACTGAGCACGATGACCACGACCGTCCTTCTTCCCGGGGCCCGGGCGCTGGCCGCCGCGGCGGGTCCCGAACTCCCGCAGAAGGACGATCTGTGCGGGCCGTTCTGGGCCCTTGCCACGCTGCGCGCTCTGGGAGAGAGCGCCTCGGGGACCGAGGAGGTGGCGCTCGCAGCCGGGACGCACTTGTGGGCCGGCACGCCGAGCGCGCTCCCACCCGGGCAGCCCGAGCGGCGCGATTACGATCGGGCGCTTCCGGTGAGCGCGGACGCCGAACGCGCCGGAACCGACGTCGGCGGCGTGGTAGGTGCGCTTGAGACGCTGAGCGCGGGCCGCCTGCGCGCCGAGATGCACACCACCGACGACTGGGGCCCCGGCGGGGTTGCGACCCTGCTCGAGGGCCTGGCCGAGCAGACCGCGCCGCTGGCGGTGATCGCCAACGTCGCCACCGAGCAGTACCTGCTGCCCGCCGCCGCCGACGCCGCGCAGCGCTTCCTGCGCACCGGGGCGTTGAGCGGATACGAGCCCTCCGCCTGGAGCGCCGGCCACTTCGTCGCCGTCCTCGGGTGGCAGGAGGGACCTGGCGGGCGTCTTTATCGGCTCCACGACGGCTATCCGCAGGCCGGGGCCTTTGTGCACGAGCAACCGGCCGGGGCGTTCGCGGCGGCGCTGCGCCGCCCCGGGCGCAGCGCCGGCTCGCTCGTGGTCGTGCGCCGCGCGGGCGCCACGCCGCGCTGACTAGCCCCACCGCGTTCAGGAGTCCCACAGCAAGGTCTCAGGCTGGCCCCAGTGCGGTTCCAGCCCCGGCACAGTCCGGCTCCGTAGAACTGGGGCATGGACCCCACACCCGAACCCCGGCCCCGCCGCGTACGCCGACGTCTGCGGCGCGCACTGATCTCCAGCGGACTCGCCCTGACCCTCGTCACGGGGGCGGGGACCGCCTGGGCGCTCGACCGTTTCGTCGTGCCGCACGTCGAGATCGCCGACGTCGCCGCCTACGAGGCCGAGCACGCCGGGGTGAGCACCGCCGACGAGTCCGACGACTCTGTCGGCTCCAGCGACTCGGAGGTGACGCTCACCGACACGAGTTACGCCTCGGACGACGCGTCGATCGACATCAGCACGTCCACCACCGGGTCCGGCAGCGACACCGTGACCTACTACGTCGCGGACGTGGTCCTGTCCGACGCCACGGTGCTGCGCAGCGCATTCGCCGACAACCAGTTCGGGGAGAACATCACGGCGCTGGTCAGCGAGATGGCCGAGGACCACGACGCGATCCTCGCAATCAACGGCGACTACTACGGCTTCCGGGACACCGGCATCGTCATCCGCAACGGGGTCGTCTACCGCGACGAGCCCGCGCGCGAGGGTTTCGTGTTCTACGCCGACGGCACGGTTGAGCTCTACGACGAGACGCAGACCTCGGCCGAGGAGCTGCTCGCCGCCGGTGCCTGGAACACCCTGAGCTTCGGCCCGGCCCTGGTGGCCGACGGTGAGGTGGTTGCCGGCATCGACGACGTGGAGATCGACACCAACTTCGGCAACCACTCCATCCAGGG
>JBQGOU010000069.1:0-12379 GCA_052086865.1 Cellulomonadaceae bacterium | reverse complement strand
GTGGCGGCGTCCATGAAGATGTAGTCGTCGCCGTCCTTGTACAGGTACTGCATGTCGCGCTTGTCGACATTCGCCGTCTCGATCTTCAGGCCCGCGTTGAAGGTCTTGTCCACGGTCTTGCCCGACGTGACGTTCTTCATCTTCGTGCGCACGAAGGCGCCACCCTTGCCGGGCTTGACGTGCTGGAACTCGATAATCGTCCACAGCTGGCCGTCGATCCGCAGGACGGTGCCGTTCTTGATGTCGTTGGTGGTGGCCACGAGAGAAGAGTCTTCCTGTCGATTGACGAGTACCGGCCGGGCGCAGCGCACGACCAGCCGAGCAAGTATAGCCGCCACTCGCCGGCCTTCCCCTCTTCCCGGCATCCGACCCCCGTCGCCCGCGCGGAATCCGCACGCCGGACCACTCGGAGCCGTCCCTGGCGCGGAATCCGCACGCCGGACCACTCCGAGCCGTCCCTGGCGCGGAATCCGCACCGCTGGCGTCAAGGTGAGAGCCTGGCTATTTCGGTAGCAAGGCCTTAGCCTTGACTGATGTTCGTTCTCACCATCGACCAGCAGGCCAGCACCGCCCGCGGTGACCTGGTGCCCACACTCCTCGCCGCGCTCGGCGACACACTCGCCGAGGCACCCGGCGTGGAGCTCGGCTTCGAACGCACCGTCGGCGACGAGGTTCAAGCACTGATCAGCGACCCTGCGACCGTCCTGACCGCCGTGAGGCAGGTGATCCGCATGGGCGGGTGGAGCATCGGCCTCGGCCTCGGTGGGGTGGCGACCCCGCTCCCAGGATCCTCGCGCGAGGCGTCAGGAGACGCGTTCGTCCGCGCGCGCGCCGCCGTCGAACGCGCGAAGTCGAAATCCACTGCCGTGTCGATCGCCGTCGAGACCGCCGAGCCCACGGCCGGCGCGGACCTCGAAGCACTCCTCCAGCTCATAGGCGCCGTCATCGCCCGACGGACGGCCACGGGGTGGCAGGTCGTCGACGCGATGACTCCCCGGCGTCCAGCCAGCGTCGGAGGTTCAGGGCACCATGGGGCGAGGAGACCGAACCGACCGACCCAGCAAGAGGTGGCAGACATGCTCGGCATCACCCGCCAGGCCGTCAACCAGCGCCTCAAGACCGCGCTCTGGGCCGAGGAGGTCGCAGTGTGGCCCTTGGCCCGCACCCTCCTCGAGGACGCGGACCGATGAGCAGCTGGACTGTCGTCGACTGGGTGCTGGCCTGCGGAATCACCGTCGCTGCGCTGACTATCTCGGCTGTCGTGGGTGCCGTGGTCTCGCCCCTCGTCCTGCGACTCGCCGAGCGCTCTCCCGACTCGACCACGCCAACGCCAACGCCAACGCCAACGCAGGGCGACACGCAACCAGACAACCTCCCAACGCCTGCTGAACCCGGGCCGCCGACGCGGGCAGCGCGTCGCGACTCGATCTCTGCGGCGGCGGAGGTCCTGCGCGGCGGCCGATGGATCGGCGTTCTCGAGCGTCTCGCCGTGACCGTCTCGCTGATCGCGGGCTACCCCGCGGCGATCGCCGTCGTTGTCGCGGTCAAGGGGTTGGGGCGCTATCCGGAGATCCGCAGCAACCCGGGCACCTCGGAGCGGTTCGTCATCGGGACCCTGACGTCGATGCTGTGGGCGGCGGCGATCGGCATCGCGGCGAGGGTCGCGCTCGACCTGCTCTGAGGCGGCCCCACCCCGCCCGACGACGGCTGCCCACAGCCGCTGGTGCGCCCTCCCCGTCCACACGGTGGAACGTGGCCGGCCCACCAGCACCGCCGGGCGGCGAGTCTGGGCTCATGTCGACGCGATTCCCACCAGGGTGGCTCCCGTCCCAGGCCCGGTCTCGACTCGGTGTGTTCACTCGCCGCGAGGCCATTGCCGAGGGCATGACCAAGCACCAGATCCAGCACCGCATCGATTCGGGTCTGTGGGCGCGCATCGCCGGGAACGGCTACCGACTGAGCACCCAGCGGCCGGATGTGCGACTTCGCGCCCACGCCGCGATGCTCACCTGGCCGGACGTCGTCGTGTGCACCCGGACGGCGGCGCTGCTCCACGGCGCACCGATCGAGGACGACGGCCGCGTTCATGTGTGGTCTCCGACCAACCGCCGGTCAAACCACGGCATCGAACCGCACCGCTTCACGCTCGTCGACGACGAGGGCGACATCGTCCAGCGCGGTCTGCTGCGCATCACGTCTCCGGCCCAGACCTACCTGGACTGCCTTGCCCGGCTGCCCGCTGATGATGCGTGGTCCTTGCTCGCGTGGGTCGTCACCCGAGACCGCATCACGATGGAACAGATCACGGACCGCCTGGGACGGTTTCCCGGCCTGTGGGGCAATGCCCAGCTTCGGCTCCTGCTGCGCGACGCCGCGCGCGGGGCAGTCAGCGAGGCGGAGCGTCGCATGCACACGATCCTCGATGACGCGGGAATCACCGGGTGGGAGGCCAACGTGCCGGTGGTGGTCGACGGCCGAACGATCTGCAACGCCGACCTCTACTTCAGAACCGAACGCGTCCTCATCGCCGTCGACGGCAGGAGGTACCACAGCGCCGACAACGCCTTTCAGCGCGACCGGACGCAACAGAACCAACTGATCGCGGCAGGCATCCTGCCGCTCCGGTTCACCTGGACGGACGTGACGGAGCGGGCGACGGCGGTCGGTCGACAGGTTCAGACCATCCTGGAGAAACGACGTCGTCGCCGGTCAGCCTGAACACCGGCCCCGTCCACCGCGCGGAATCCGCACCACGGACCACTCTGAACCGTCCACCGCGCGGAATCCGCACCACGGACCACTCTGAACTGTCCACCGCGCGGAATCCGCACCACGGACGGGCCCGAGGAACCCAGGGGCCGAGGTCACTCGGCGTCGGCGAGGGCGCGCAGCGCGAGATGGTAGGACCGGAAGCCGAATCCCGCGATGGTCCCGGTCGCCACCGGACCGACGACGGACACGTGCCGGAAGGTCTCGCGCGCATACGGGTTGGAGATGTGCACCTCGATCAGGCGCAGACCCGAGCCCGTCACCTGCGCCGCCGCGTCCCGCAGCGCATAGGAGTAGTGCGTGAACGCGGCGGGGTTCAGCACGACGTCGTCGCGGTCGTCGACGGCGCCGTGCATCCATTCGACCAGCTCCGCCTCGTCGTCGGTCTGGCGGACGTCGACCGCGAGCCCCAGCTCCGCTCCCCACCGCACGCCGGCCTCGATCAGGTCGGCGAAGGACAGTGAGCCGTAGACCTCGGGCTCGCGCACGCCGAGGCGTCCGAGGTTGGGTCCGTTGAGGATGAGCACGCGTGACATGTCTCGGAGCCTAGCGGGCCGGCTCAGAGTTCCACGACGTTGCCCGACGGCGGCTCGTCGCTCACCTCTGCGTAGGCGCCGGCCAGCAGGGCGGGGTCGGGACCCTCGAGCCGGGTGGGGTGGCCGAGCCCGTCGAGTATCACGAAGCGCAGGAGCGAGCCGCGGGACTTCTTGTCACGGCGCATCGCGGCCATGAGCTGCTCCCACCGGTCGCCGCGGTAGGTCAGCGGGAGCCCGACGGCGGCCAGCACGTCGCGGTGGCGGGCGACGTCGGCGTCGGACAGCTTGCCCGCCAGGCGCGCGAGCTCGGCGGCGAAGACCATGCCGACGGACACGGCGGCGCCGTGCCGCCAGGAGTACCTCTCCACGTGCTCGACCGCGTGGCCGAAGGTGTGCCCGTAGTTGAGGAACTCCCTGACCCCGGACTCCTTGAGGTCCTGGCCGACCACGTCCGCCTTCCACTGCACGGCGCGCGCGATGAGCTCGGTCAGCACCTCGTCGGACACGCCGGCGGCACCCTCACGCAGCTGTTCGGCGTGGGCCTCGACGAGCTCGAGGACGCGCGGGTCGGCCACGAGGCCGCACTTGACGACCTCGCCGAGGCCTGCCACGAAGTCCCATCGCGGCAACGTCGCCAGGGCGTCGATGTCGCACAGCACGCCTGCGGGCGGGTAGAAGGCGCCGACCAGGTTCTTGCCCTCGGCAGTGTTGATCCCGGTCTTGCCGCCCACGGCGGCGTCGACCATGCCCAGGACGGTCGTCGGGATGTGCACGACCTTGACCCCGCGCAGCCAGGTGGCCGCGACGAAGCCGCCCAGGTCGGTGGTCGCTCCCCCGCCGATCGTCACGACGGCGTCCGAACGGGTGAAGTCGGCCTGGCCGAGCACCTGCCAGCAGAAGGCGGCGACCTGCGCGGTCTTGGACTCCTCGGCGTCGGGCACCTCGGCCTGGATCGCCTCGTAGCCCTGGGCCACGAGGTCGTCGCGCACGACGTCGGCCGTGGTGGCCAGCGCGGCGGGGTGCACGATCAGGACCTTGCGGACCTTCTCCCCCAGCATGGCGGGCAGCTCACCGAGCAGGTGGCGGCCGATGACGACGTCGTACGGGGCGTCGCCGGCGACGGTGACGCGGACGGGGGCCTGGCGGGAAGCGGTTGTCTCGGGCACGCCCCGAGGCTACTCGATACGACTGTTCCGACGGGAAAGGACGGGCCACTCGCGCTCGGCCGCACCGGGTCGTGCGCGCGCGGTCGATGTCGATTGCGCCTGAAGACCCCGGCGCGGCGAGGAACTCCCCCAGATCGCGTGCGATCCGGTCGGGCGCTCGCGTCAGGCAGTCGAGCCTGACGGCGGCTCGGGGAAGATCGCGTGGATCTCGGCGGCGACGTCGGCAGGTCGCTTGGCGTCCGTGAGCAGCTGGTGCGTCGAGATGGCCTCGTACACGGCCCGGCGGGCGTTCATCATCTGCTGCCACTGCGCGCGCGGGTTCCCGAGCAGCAGCGGCCGGGAGCGGTTGAAGCCCACGCGCGGCGCGGCATACTGCAGCGTGACGTCGAGGAAGACGACGACGCCGCCCGCAGTGACGTACGCGTCGAGCGCGGACTGGGTGAGCGCGTCGAGCACCGCTCCCCCGCCGAGCGCGAGAATCCCGGTGTGGGTCGCAAGGGCCGTGGTCACGGCCTCGCGCTCGAGCTCGCGGAAGTGGGGCTCGCCGTCGTCGACGAAGATCTCGGTGATCGGCTTGCCCGCGACGACGACGACGTCGTCGTCGGTGTCGCGCACGTCCCAGCCGGTCAGCGCGCCGAGCGCGCGGGCCGTCGTGGACTTCCCGGACCCGGGCGGACCGATGAGGACGACGCGCGGGTGCTGGGCACCGGTCGTGGGTTCAGGCACGGGTCGAGGCTACCGTCACCCTGCCGTGCCGCCGGTCGTCCGACCGGGTTCTGGACGCCGACCATGCCGCCTGCGTCAGGGTCTTCTTGGCCTATGCATCGTTGACAAGCACGGCGGCGCCGTCGAACCGGCCGACCTTGAGATCCTGCAGCGCGTCCGGCGCGCGCGAGAGCGGGTAGGCGTGCGTCGTCGCGTACACGCCGTGGGCGTCCGCGAGCTCGAGGAACTTCCGGCCGGCGGCCCGGGCGCAGGTTGTCGCGGCCTGCGGCGCAGTACCGGCACACCCCGCAGGTTCGCACGTGCACGAGCAGCTCATCGGCCGACGACGACCCAGCCGTGCATGGTGTCCGGGACGCGTGCGGTCACGGCGCCATGGTCGCGCGCACGCGGTGGCCGACGCGAGGTGACCCGCTAGCGCAGCAGCTGCGGAATCGACTCGAGGTAGGCCTGTGCGTTGCGCCGGGTCTCGATCACCGAGTCGCCGCCGAACTTCTCCAGCACTGCCTCCGCGAGCACGAGGGCGACCATCGCCTCGGCGACCACGGCGGCCGGCGGCACCGCACAGACGTCGGAGCGCTGGTGCAGTGCGGTGGCGTCCTCGCCCGAGGCGACGTCGACCGTGCGCAGCGCCCGGGGGACGGTGGAGATCGGTTTCATGGCGCCGCGCACGCGCAGCACCTCGCCGTTGCTCATCCCGCCCTCGACTCCCCCGGCGCGGTTCGAGAGCCGGCGGATGACGCCGTCGGCGTCGCGCACCATCTCGTCGTGCGCGGCAGATCCGCGCCGGGTCGCGGTGCGGAAGCCGTCACCGATCTCGACGCCCTTGAACGCCTGAATGCCCATCACCGCGGCGGCGAGCCGCGCGTCGAGTCGGCGGTCGGCGTGCACGTACGTGCCCAGGCCGGTCGGCACACCGTAGGCGAGCACCTCGATCACGCCCCCGAGCGTGTCGCCGTCCTTCTTGGCCTCGTCGACCTCGAGCACCATCGCCTCCGACGTCGCTGTGTCGAAACACCGGACGGGGTCGGCGTCGAGGGCGGCGAGGTCATCGGGTGAGGGCGCCGGGGCGTCGTCGGGCATGGACACCGGACCGATCGCCACGACGTGCGAGATGAGCCGCACACCGACGGTCTGCTCGAGGAACCGGGCGGCGACGGCGCCCAGGGCGACGCGTGTGGCCGTCTCTCGTGCCGACGCTCGTTCGAGCACCGGTCGGGCGTCCTCGAAGCCGTACTTGCGCATCCCGACCAGGTCGGCGTGCCCGGGCCGCGGCCGTGTGAGTGGGCGGTTGCGGGCGATCTCGCGCTCGTCGCCCGTCCCGGCGTCCACGAGCAGGGACTCGCGCGGAACCGGGTCGGCCGCCATCACGTCGACCCATTTGGGCCACTCCGAGTTGGCGATCTCGATGGTCAGCGGCCCGCCCTGCGTGCGCCCGTGCCGCAGTCCGCCGAGCACCCGGACCTCGTCCTGTTCGAACTTCATGCGCGCGCCACGGCCGTAGCCCAGGCGGCGCCGGGCCAGGGCGTCGACGATGTCGCCGGTGCCCACCTCGACGCCGGCCGGCAGGCCCTCGAGGATCCCGACGAGTGCCGGACCGTGCGACTCACCCGATGTCAACCAACGCAGCATGGCTGCATCCTGCCACGCTCGCTCGCGCCGGGCGGGCGGCGCCCGGACTGCGGACCGCGGCCGCGCTGTGGGCCCTCACGCCTGGCCTCACCACAGTCCCGACGCGGCGAACCACGGCCCGGCAACGATCCCGAGCGCTGCGCCCGCCAGCATCCACGGCCCGAAGGGCATCGCGGTATGCCGGTTCGCGCGGCGCAGCGCCAGCAGGCCGAGGGCGTACAGGCCCCCGAGCAGGAAGGCGCCGAAGGCCCCCACGACGAGCTCGGCCCAGCCGAGCCAGCCGAGGGCGAGCCCCAGCAGCCCGGCGAGCTTGACGTCTCCCAGTCCCATGCCCGCCGGGTTGATCAGGGCGAGCAGGAGATAGGTTGCGAAGAGGGTCGCCCCGGCGACCAGCGCGCGCCCCAGCGCGGCCCAGTCTCCGGACACGGCGCTGGCCAGCGTAAGCGCCGGGATCATCACCAGGTAGGCAGGCAGGACGATACGGTCCGGCAGCCGGTGCACCCGCACGTCGATGACCGCCAGCGCGACAGCAACGACGGCGAGGAACGCGTAGGCCGGCAGCGCCGCACGTGGCCCGATCTGCAGGTAGGTGGCAGCGAGCAGAAGGCTGGTGGCGATCGCGAGGGCGATCCGCTCACGGCGCGGTGAGGCTTCCGGGCTCCGGGGCGCCTCCGCCTCGACCCACCGTACCAGCACGGGGACGAGCGCGGTGCCCACGACGGCGCACAGCACCAGCCCGAGCCACCACAGGGGTCCGAAGGAGGCCAGCACGCGGTCACTATAGCGGGCGGGGCGGGCCTCGGCGCGGGCTACAGGTGCTCGTCCAGCGCAGTCGCCATCGCCTCGACCGGTGCGGCGTGCCCGGTCATCAGACGCACCTGCTCGACAGCCTGGTGCAGCAGCATCCGCTCACCGCCGACGGCCGTGCCACCGGCGGCTGCCCATGCGGTGGCGAGCGCCGTGGGCCGGGGCCAGTACACGACGTCCAGCAGGACACCCCGAACCTGCTCGGTGACCCCCGCGCCCCGGACCTGGGTCAGGACGTCGGCCTCGCCGTCGCCCGGGGCCGGAACGGTGGAGATCACCAGATCCGCCTCGCCCAGTGCGGCGCCGGCCGCCGCAATGGGGTGGAAGCCGGGGGTCAGTCCCATGCGGTGTGCCGCGCGGCGCACGGCGCCGGTGCGTGCCAGGGATCTGGCGAACACCTGGGGCGAGGTGTAGCCGAGCTCACCGAGGGCGGCGATCGCCGACGACGCCGTGGCCCCGGCCCCCAGCACCACGGCGGACCCGCCCTGCACGGCGCGGTGATCGAGGCCCTCACGCAGTGCCGCGACGATGCCGTAGACGTCCGTGTTCGCCCCCACGAGCACAGGACGGCCCGGTCCGGGCTGGAAGAGGAGGGTGTTGACCGCGCCCACCAGCTCGGCCATCGGCTCGACGTGGTCGAGCAGACCGAGAGCCACCTGCTTGAGCGGCATCGTCAGGCTGAGCCCGGCCCACCGCTCGTCGCAGGCGGCGACGAAGGACCCGAGATCGTCCTCGGTGACGTCGTAGACGTCGTAGGTCCAGTCCAGGCCGAGCGCCGCGTAGGCGGCGCGGTGCAGGACCGGGGACAGCGAGTGGGCGACAGGGTGGCCCAGCACCGCGGCGCGCGACGGTGTCGTCACTCGCCGCCCTCCTCATCGCCGGAGTCCTCGGCAGGATCGTCGGTGGGCTCGGCCGTCTGGTTGTCCCGCAGCCACTGCTGGTACTCGGCGACGTTCTCCTGGTGCTCGGCGTAGGTTGTCGCGAACTTCGTCTCGCCCGTCAACGGGTTCACCGTCACGAAGAACAGCCAGTCCCCCTCTGCCGGGTTCAGCACCGCCGCGATCGCCGCTCGGCCGGGACTCGCAATAGGCCCCGGCGGCAGCCCGGTGTTGAGATAGGTGTTGTACGGGCTCTCGGTTGCGCGCTGCTCCGACGTCGTCGATGCGTCGTCCGAGGCGCCGAACAGGAAGTGCACGGTCGAGTCGAGCTCGAGCCGCTGCCCCTTCGCGAGGCGGTTCTCGATCACCCGGGCCACCTCCGCCCGCGCATCCGCAGGCGCTTCCTTCTCCACGAGCGAGGCCTTGATCAGCACGGTCTCCCGATCGGCCTCGGCAACCCCGAGATCGGTCAGGTCGGAGACCTGGCGCGTGACCATCGCCGAGAGCAGGTCCGTCGCGGTCGTCGAGTCGTCGTAGGGGTAGGTGGCGGCGGCAAGCCAGCCCTCGGCATCGCCCCCGGCCTCCTCCGGCAGCCCGATCGAGGCGGGATCGGCCAGCGCCGCCTCGAAGTCGGCGACCGGGATCGTCGTCACCGAGGAGAGTCGCTCGACCGTCTCAGAGACGGTGAGCCCCTCGCGGATGGTGACGCCGTTCTGTGTGAGGTTCGCGGAGTCGAGCATCGCCAGCAGTGCGTCCGCGGCACGCATCTCGCGCAGCAACGTGTAGGTCCCGTACTGCAGGGTCGGTGCCCCGTACTCGCGGGTGTACTCCGCGATGGCGTCGGTGAAGGCCTTCTGGGTCGCCACCACCCCCGAGTCCACCAGGGCCTGCCCGATGGCGGCGCCGGACGCGCCCTGCGGAATGACCACCTCGACCTGGCCCGTTCCGGGACCCGGGTAGTCCGTGACCGTGGCCGTGTCCCCGTCGGAGCCGAACAGGCCAGTCAGCACGTCCCGCGCCAGGTAGAGTCCCCCGGCCACAAGGGCGAGGGTGAGGAGGATGACCGACGCGGAACGCAGGCGACGGTGACGCCGACGTCGCCTGGCGTCGGCGCCGCCGCGTCTGGAGGCACGCGAGTCCGTCGCGACGTGCGCACCGTGCGGGCGCTCCTCTGCGTGGTGGAACAGGTCGTTCACGTGCTGATCGCCTCCCGACGGGCAGTCCAGATGGTGACAGTCGACATCGTCACAGCGACCCGGTGACGCGCTCTCCGGCACGCTGCGAGGTCGTCCGCTCACGGTCGAGCGCAGACTGCAGGATGACCACCGCCGCGGCCTGGTCCACGACTGCGCGGTGCTTGCGACCCGCCCGGCCGGAGGAGTACAGGGCGCTGTGGGCGCTAACTGTACTCATCCGCTCGTCCACGAGGCGAACCTCGGCATCGACGTGGCGCGCCAGGTCGAGGGCATAGCTGCGCGCGTGGCGCGCCGCCTCCCCCTCGCTGCCGCTGAGATGACGGGGCAGTCCCACATAGACGACCACCGCCGCGCGCTCGTGCACGAGCTGTGCGATGGCGGTCACGTCGGCGGGGACCGCGTCCCCGTCCGGCAGGTCGCGGCGCAGCGTTTCCACCGGGGTCGCCATCAGGCCGTCGGGGTCACTCGCCGCGACCCCGACGCGCACCTGGCCGTAGTCGACGCCCAGCCGCGCACCCCGCGGAAGAACCGAGCTCATGCGGCCGTCAGACCAGGGCCGCGCGCACGGCGGCGAGCGCGGCGGGGACAGCGCTCACGTCGGTGCCGCCACCCTGGGCAACGTCGTCCTTGCCTCCTCCGCCGCCGCCGAGCACTGCGGAGGCGGCCTTGACGAGGGCCCCGGCGTGAACGCCCTGTGCGCGCGCCGCGGCGTTGGTGGCGACGACGACGGCCGGGCGCGAGCCCGCCCGTCCGGCGGCGGCGACCACGGACGGCGCGCTCTCGCCCAGCCGTGCCCGGACATCGAGCACGAGGGTGCGCAGGTCCTCGGTTCCGCCCACCTCGCCCGCGTCGTAGCACACGACCCGGGTCTCCCCGACGGTGTCGGGGTCCGCAGCCAGAGGCCCCGCCGCGGCGAGCACCTGGGCGCGGCGCAGCGCCCCCAGATCCTTCTCCGCCGCCTTGAGCTTCGCGACCAGTGCGGCGACCCGGTCCGGCAGCTCCTCGCTGCGGGCGCCGAGCATGCCGCTGAGCTGCCCGACCAGGGCATGCTCCTTGGCCTGGAAGCCGTAGGCGCCGGCCCCCACGAGGGCGTCGACACGACGCACCCCGGAACCGATCGAGGACTCACCGAGCAGGGTCACGAGCCCGAGCTCACCGGTCTGGCGCACATGCGTGCCGGCGCACAGCTCACGGGACCAGTCCCCGCCCATCGACACGACGCGGACGCGTTCGCCGTACTTCTCCCCGAACAGCGCCATGGCACCGAGGGCACGCGCATCGTCGAGAGCCATGATCTGCCACTCGACGTCCAGGTTCTCCCGCAGCCGGTCGTTGACCCGCTCCTCGATCTCGCCGAGCACGCTGGCCGGGACCGCCTGCGCGGCGCGGAAGTCGAAGCGCACACGGTTGGGCGCGTCCTCCGAACCTGCCTGGGTCGCATGGGCGCCGAGCGACTCCTGCAGCGCCTTGTGGATCATGTGGGTGGCGGAGTGCGCCTTGCTGATGGCCACGCGGCGGTCGACGTCGATCGTCGCCTCGCCCGACTCACCGACGGTGACGGTGCCCTCGACGAGCCGCCCGCGATGCACCGACAGCCCGGCGATCGGCGCCTGGACGTCGTCCACCTCGATCACGGCACCGCCGTCGAGCAGAATCGTGCCGTGGTCGGCCAGCTGGCCGCCGGCCTCCGCGTAGAACGGTGTGCGGTCGAGCACGACCTCCACCTCGGAGGGGGCGGTCACCACCGGCGTGGGGACGCCGCCGACGAGCAGCCCCGCAACCCGGGAGCGCGCCGAGGTCTCCAGATAGCCGAGGAACTCGACGGGTGCGGCAAGGCTCGCCTGGGCGGCTTCGTAGGCGGCGGTGTCGGTGTGCCCCGTCTTCTTGGCCAACGCGTCCTTGCGTGCACGGGCGCGCTGAGCCTGCATCAGGTCGCGGAACGCCGTCTCGTCAACCTGCACGCCCTGCTCGCGGGCCATCTCCAGGGTCAGGTCGATCGGGAAGCCGTAGGTGTCGTGCAGGGCAAACGCCTCGGCGCCGCCGAGCACGGGCGCCGCGCCCGACCCGGCAGCCTTCTTGGCGGCCCCGACGGCGGTGTCCAGGATCGTGGTCCCGGCCACGAGGGTGCGGCGGAAGGCCTCCTCCTCGCCGTAGGCGATCTGCGCGATGCGGTCGAAGTCGCTCGACAGGTTCGGGTAGGAGGGACTCATCGCGTCGCGGGAGACGGGCAGCAGGACGGGCAGGGCAGGGTCGTGGAAACCGAGCAGGCGCACCGAGCGCACCACGCGTCGCAGGATGCGGCGCAGGACGTAGCCGCGGCCCTCGTTCGAGGGACCGACGCCGTCCCCGATCAGCATCAGGGCGGACCGGACGTGGTCGGCCACCACGCGCATGCGCACATCGTCCTCATGCGTGGCGCCGTAGCGGAGCCCGGTGAGCTCCTGAGTTGCTTCGATGACGGGGAAGACCTCGTCGATCTCGTACATGTTGTCCTTGCCCTGCAGCAGGGCGGCGAGCCGTTCGAGACCGGCACCGGTGTCGATGGCCTTCTGCTCGAGCTCGTGCAGCAGGGGGTAGTCCTTGCCCACGCCTGCACCGCGCATGTACTGGTCGAAGACCAGGTTCCACACCTCGAGGTAGCGGTCACCGCCCGGGTCGACCGTGCCGCCCAC
>JBQGOU010000068.1:0-12576 GCA_052086865.1 Cellulomonadaceae bacterium | reverse complement strand
CACACCTGGGTCGAGCTCGTCCCGCGGGGCACGGGCTCCTTCACGGTCGGCTGACCGCGGCTCTGCGCGGCTCCGCAGGACCCGCGCCCGTGCGGCGCCCCCCGGGTCGTACGACCACGGGTGGACCCGGTCTCATCCGTGGGGCTGAGGGCTGGGGTGAGCAACGACACCTGCGGGCGATGTCAGCGCAGGGGTCCTCGCGACACCATCGAGGTATGCGCACCTTCAACGCCAAACCGCCTGCCGGGTCCAAGCTGCGCGCCGCCGTGCCGGCCGTGGTGTCGGTCGCACTGCTCGTCGCCCTCTCCCTGGGCCTCGCCCTCGGGTTCGCCGAGCTGCTGGATCTGGTCGGGGGCCTGCTCGGCTCCGAGTGAGCGCGCGCCTCGCGGCGCCGCGGTAGGAGTCAGTAGTAGTAGGGGAACCCGGACCAGTCCGGGTCGCGCCGCTCGAGGAAGGCGTCGCGCCCCTCGACGGCCTCGTCCGTCATGTAGGCCAGGCGGGTCGCCTCCCCGGCGAACACCTGCTGGCCGGCCAGGCCGTCGTCGGCCAGGTTGAAGGCGAACTTCAGCATCCGGATCGCCTGCGGGGACTTGGTCGCGATGATGCGGTCGTACTCGAGGGCGAGGTTCTCCACCTCGGCGTGGTCGGCCACCTCGTTGACCGCACCCCACTCGTAGGCGTCCTGGGCCGAGTACTCCCGGGCCAGGAAGAACACCTCGCGGGCCCGCTTCTGGCCGACCTGGCGGGCGAACAGCGCGGAACCGTAGCCGGCGTCGAACGAGCCGACGTTGGCGTCCGTCTGCTTGAAGCGTGCGTGCTGACGGCTTGCGATCGACAGGTCTGCCACCACGTGCAGCGAGTGCCCGCCGCCGGCGGCCCAGCCGTTGACGACGGCGATCACGACCTTGGGCATGGTGCGCATGAGGCGCTGCACCTCGAGGATGTGCAGCCGCCCCGCCTTGGCGGGATCGATGCCGGCGGCGGTCTCGCTGGCCGTGTCGGTGGTGTACCGGTACCCGTCGCGTCCACGGATCCGCTGGTCCCCGCCCGAGCAGAACGCCCAGCCGCCGTCCTTGGGGCTCGGCCCGTTCCCGGTGAGGATGACGGCGGCCACGTCGGCGGACATCCGCGCGTGGTCGAGCACGCGGAAGAGCTCGTCCACGGTGTGCGGGCGGAAGGCGTTGCGCACCTCGGGGCGGTCGAAGGCGACGCGGACCACGGGCAGGTCGCGCACGCCTTCGGCCCCGGAGCGCTCGACCCCGCGGTGGTAGGTCAGGTCCGTCAGGTCCTCGAAACCGGCCACCGTGCGCCAGCGCGAGGGGTTGAAGGTATCGGACACGGAGCGGGGCAGCGGCACCATGGGCCCACTGTAGTTGGCGCCCGGGCCACGTTCGGAGCGGAGCCTGTGCGGACATCCTCGCCCTTAACTGGTACGGTCGTACCAGTTAGGGGCGACGACGGAGGATGTCATGGCGTGGGTGGTGCTGATCGTGTCCGGGGTGCTCGAGGCGGGCTGGGCGTTGAGCCTGAAGGCCTCACACGGCTTCACCCGGCTGTGGCCGAGCGTCACGTTCGTGGTGCTGCTCGCACTCAGCATGGCCGGCCTCGCCCTTGCGCTGCGGACGCTGCCCGTCGGGCTCGCGTACGCCGTGTGGACCGGCATCGGCGCCACCGTGACGGCCGTCCTGGCGATGATCTTCCTCGGGGAGCCGGTCAACGCGGTCAAGGTGGTGTCGATTGTGCTCATCGTCGCCGGTATCGTCGGGCTGAACCTCTCCTCGAACGGACACTGAGCGATGCCCCGAGACCCCCGCCAGGCCCGCAGCAGGGCCCGCGTCGACGCCATCGTCGCCGCCGCGGCCGCGCTCATCCTCGATCAGGGCCCGACGGCGATCTCCCACCGCGCCGTCGCCGCCGCCGCCGGGGTTCCGCTCGCGGCGACCACGTACTACTTCGCCGACCTGGGCGAGCTGCTCGCCCGCGCGGGCGAGCAGGTCGCCCAGCAGTGGATCGAGCGCGCGGAGGCCGTGGCGGCCCAGGCCGGGGCGGGCGCCGGCCGCGGCACCGCCCAGGACCGCGCGGCGCTCGTCTGCGAGGCGGTGCTGCCCCCGGGCGACGACGTGGCCGTGCGCGCCCACTACGAGCACCTCGTCGGGGCCGGCGCCAGCCCGGCGCTGGCCCAGGCCTACGCGAATGCGCGCGAGCGGCTCGACGCCGCCGTCGGGCTCGTGCTTGAGCGCATCGACTCCGCTCAGCGCGCCGAGCTCGCCATCGCCGTCGTCGACGGTGCGGCGGTGAGCGCGCTGAGCGAGGGCCGCCCCGTGCGCCCGCACGCCGCGGCGCTCGTGGCGCTGGCGATCTGAGGCGGGCTCGGCTCCTGGGGCCGCCCCGTGGCGCCCGGGCGCCGGTCACGATCCGATGACAGCCCTGGCCCAGGACCTCGCGACGTTCCTAGGGTGGGGGCATGAGACGCGGCACGGTGGGCGCACTCGCCGCGGCGAGCGTGCTGCTGCTGGGCGGATGCGGGCCGGGCGGACCGTTCGGTGAGGTGGCCTGCCCCGCAATCGGCTACCTGGACCTCAGCCCCATCGAGCTGCGCCTCGACGGCCTTCCTGCCGACGCTGCCGTCGCCGCATGCTTCGGCGCCGACTGCACACCGGCCGACGTCGTGTTCGAGGGCGGGTGGTTCGTGCCCCAGGAGTCGCCCTACCTGCCCGGGCCGGACGAGCCGATCGACACCGTCGGCGTCGTGCGCGTCCTCGTCACCGACGCCGCGGGTCAGGTGCTGCACAACGCGGTGCACGAGATCCCGGTGGTGTCCGAGAGCTCCGGCCCGTGCCCCGGCCCGTTCCACTACGACCCGGTGGACGTGCCCTGAACCCTGCCGGGAACCCGCGCAGCGCCCGGTGACACGGCTTGCGCCTAGGCTGGTGCGGTGCACGTGTACTCCATCCCGCTGCGAACGCGCTTCCGGCGCATCGACGTGCGCGAGGGTCTGCTCGTGCACGGACCGGCGGGCTGGGGGGAGTTCTCCCCGTTCTGGGACTACGACGACGTCGAGTCCGCCGCCTGGGCGCGAGCCGCACACGAGGCCGCGTTCGTGGGTCTGCCCGCCCCCGTGCGCGAGCGGGTGCCGGTCAACGTCACCGTGCCCGCCGTCGACGGCGCCACGGCCCACCGGATCGTCACGGGCTCGGGGGGCTGCACCACCGCGAAGGTGAAGGTCGCCGACCCCGGGCAGAGCCTCGCCGAGGAGATCGAGCGGCTGGAGGCCGTGCGCGACGCGCTCGGGCCCGCCGGGCGGATCCGCGTGGACGCCAACGGCGCATGGGACCCGGACACGGCCGTCGAGCGACTGCGTCATCTCGACCGCGCGGCGGCGGGCCTGGAGTACGTCGAGCAGCCGTGCCCCGACGTCCCCGGGCTCGCCCGCGTCCGGCGGCGCACCCCCGTGCCCGTTGCGGCGGACGAGTCCATCCGGCGGGCCACCGACCCCTACGCCGTCAGACGCGCCGAGGCCGCGGACGTGGTCGTGCTCAAGGTCCAGCCGCTCGGCGGGGTGCGTGCCTGCCTCGAGCTTGCCGCGGACATCGGCCTGCCCGTCGTCGTCTCCTCCGCGCTGGAGACCTCCGTCGGCCTCGCCGCGGGAATCGCGCTCGCGGCCGCGCTGCCGGAGCTGCCCTACGCCTGCGGGCTCGCCACCGCGCAGCTGCTCACGGCCGACGTCGTCGACCAGCCCCTGCTGCCCGTGGCCGGCGCAATCGAGGTGCGCCGGCCCGAGCCCACCGCGGCCACCCTTGCGGCCTGCGCCGCGGACGAGGCCACCAGCGCGCGGTGGGCCGAACGCCTCGACCGCGTCGACGCCGTGCTGCGCACGCAGGGCCTCGCCCCGCTCGCGGGAGGGGGCCGATGAGCTCCCCGTCCGCTGCCGCCGCCCGCCGGCTCGTGGCCGCGCTGGTCGACCAGGGCGTGCGTCACGCGGTCCTGTGCCCCGGCTCGCGCTCGGCGCCCCTGGCCTATGCGCTTGCTGACGCCGCCGACGACGGTCGGCTCACCGTGCACGTGCGCATCGACGAGCGGTCGGCGGGCTTCCTCGCGCTCGGGCTCGCCCGCGGCGCCGTTCTCGATGCCGACCGCCCGGAGCCCGTCGCAGTGGTCACCACCTCCGGCACCGCTGCGGCCAACCTGCACCCCGCCGTGCTCGAGGCGTACCATGCGGGGGTGGCGCTGCTCGTGCTCACCGCGGACCGCCCGCACGAGCTGCGCGGCACCGGCGCGAACCAGGTCACGGACCAGCCCGGCATGTTCGGTTCGGCCGTGCGCTGGGCGGCCGACGTGCCTGCGCCGGTTGGATCCGTCTCGGCGGACGCTGCGCCCGCGGGTGCCCCGGACACCGGCGACCGGGACGTGCGGGCGCTCGCGGCCCGCGCCGTCGCGGCCGCCACCGGCGCACGGTCGGGATGGCCAGGACCCGTGCACCTCAACCTCGCCTATCGGGACCCCCTGGTCCCGGCGGAGGGATCGGACCCTCGCCCCGCGGCCGCCGTCGGGCCGGTGACGGGTGACGCGATCGCCGTCGGGCCGGTGACGGTGGTGGTGCCGGGCGCAGCCGGGCGGCGCGTGGATCCCGGGCTCGACTGGGCGCTGGACGACGCGCCGACGGTGCTGGTGGCCGGCGACGGTGCCGGCACGCTCGCCGGCCGGCTTGCCGCAGCCCGCGGCTGGCCACTGCTGGCGGAGTCCGTCTCGGGAGCCGGGGGGCCAGCGCTCGTGTCGGCGCACGCCCAGGTGCTCACCCACTCGCCGCTGACCCACGAGGTCCGTCGCGCCGTGGTCCTCGGCCGCCCCACCCTGTCCCGGCCTGTGCAGGCGCTGCTTGCGCGGCCCGACGTCGACGTCCTTGTCGTCACCCCCGGCGCGGGTCCCTGGCCCGACGCGGCCCGGGGCGCACGCGCCGTGCTGCCCGCCGTGCCGGCCGCCTGGCTCGAACCGGACGAGGGCGCGGGCCGGTCGTGGGTGGCGCGCTGGCGCGAGGCCGGGCAGGCTGCGAGCCGGGTGGTGCGGGCAGAGATCGGCGAGAGCTCGGTCGGCGCGGCGGGGCAGGGGCTCGCGGGCGAGGCGGTGGCGGCCGAGGTCGCCCACGTGCTGGGCCCGGACGACGTGCTGGTGGTCGGGTCCAGCAACCCGGTACGCGACCTCGATCTGGTGGCGGACTGGACCGAGCCGCCGCGCGTGGTCGCCAACCGTGGCCTCGCCGGCATCGACGGGTTGATCTCCACCGCCACCGGCGTGGCGCTGCGCACCGGCGGCCTGGTCCGCCTCTACGTGGGGGACCTGACCTTCCTGCACGACATCGGCGGGCTGCTGGGCGCCCCGGGCGAGACGCCGGCGCATCTGCAGATCGTCGTTGCCAACGACGACGGCGGCTCGATCTTCTCCGGTCTCGAGCACGGGGCACTGGCCGCCACGACGCCACGGGCGGCGGCCCGCTTCGAGCGGGTGTTCAGCACCCCGCACGGAGCGGACCTGGGCGCGCTGTGCGCAGGGTACGGCGTGGCGCACCGCGCGGTCGCCGATCGCACGGCCCTGCGCGCGGCGCTGGCCGAGCCGGCGCCCGGGATCAGCGTCGTCGAGGTCCGCGTCGACCGTGCGCGCCGCACCGCGGACCGCCGCCGGCGGGCGGCAGCCCTGCGTGCGGCGCTCGGCAGAGAGTGCTGCGCGCGGTGCGCGGTGCGCGGTGTGCGGCGCACGCCGAAGGGTGCTGAGGAACTCACAGACAACTCTCAGGCTCATCCAAGGCGGTCCCCAGACGCGGGTGGTTGAGTGGGTCTCAGCAACGAGGAGGACACACCCCATGACCGACAACACCGCCCAGACGGGCCCCGCCACCCCGGTCGAGCCCGTCCGCACCACTGCGGCCGTTCCCGCCGTCCCGCCGCCTCCGGCACCTTGGCAGCAGAGCAGCTCCTGGAACCAG
The DNA here is from genome assembly GCA_052086865.1 of Cellulomonadaceae bacterium. Lineage (GTDB taxonomy): Bacteria > Actinomycetota > Actinomycetes > Actinomycetales > Cellulomonadaceae > Flavimobilis. The sequence continues at coordinate 6,599 of JBQGOU010000068.1, read as the reverse complement.
CCCGCCGCGGGCTACGACGCGCCGGGTGCCGACGCGCAGGGCGCGACCGCTCCCATTGCGGGCCTCCCGCTGGCAGCAGGTGGCGCACACCCCGCCGCGGCCGGTGGGCCGAACCCGCCGTCGGGCGGTGCCCCCTACCCCGCGACCGGTGGGCCGAACCCGCCGTCGGGCGGTGCCCCCTACCCCGCGGCCGGTGGGCCGAACCCGCCGTCGGGCGAGGGACACGGCGCCGGCGCGGTGCCTGCGCCCCGCCCGCGGCGGATCTGGCCTGCGATCGTGGGCACCGCCGCCGCCACCGCGATCCTCGCCAGCGGGGGGACCGCCGTGCTGACCACGACGTTGCTCAACCGCGACGGCAGCGGGACGAGCGAGGCCTCGCTGGCCGACGTCGGCAGCCGTACTCCCATCTCGGTGGACTCGATCACGGCTGCGAGCTGGGAGGAGGTCGCCGCGGCGGTCGCCCCGTCCGTCGTCGCGATCGAGGTCACGACCGCCAGCGGTGGTGGTGAGGGCTCCGGCGTCATCATCGACGGCGAGGGGTACATCCTCACCAACGACCACGTGGTGACCGGCGCCGAGAACGACACGGTCCAGGTGACGCTGTCCGACGGCCGGCTCTACGACGCGACCATCGTGGGGCTCGACTCCTCGACCGACCTGGCCGTCATCAAGATCACCGATCCGCCGAGCGACCTGACGCCGGCGACGTTCGCGGACTCGGACTCGGTCGTCGTCGGCAACGCGGTGATGGCAGTGGGCAACCCGCTGGGTCTGGCGAACACGGTCACCACGGGCATCGTCTCCGCGGTGTCCCGCCCGGTGACCACGTCGGACGACTCCTCCAGCACGGCCGTGGTGACCAACGCGATCCAGATCGACGCCGCGGTCAACCCGGGCAACAGCGGTGGGCCGTTGTTCAACGCCTCGGGTGAGGTCATCGGCATCACGTCGTCGATTGCGACGCTGTCCTCGGGGTCGTCCCAGAGTGGCTCGATCGGACTCGGCTTCGCCATCCCGTCGAACCTTGCCTCCTCGGTCGGGCAGCAGCTCATCGAGGACGGGGAGGCCGAGCACGCCTACCTCGGCGTGACTCTCAGCGACGCGACCGCCACCGCGGACGGCGTCACCCGTCGCGGCGCGGCCGTGCAGACCGTCAACGCGGGATCCCCGGCGGCCGATGCGGGCATTGTGGAGGGTGACGTGATCGTCGCCATCGACGGCGCGGCGGTCAACGGCACCGAGTCAGCGGTGGCCACCGTGCGCGAGCGCACCACCGGGGAGACGGCCAAGGTCACGATCGTCCGCGACGGGGAGACCAAGACCGTCACCGTGACGTTCGCGACCCGGCCGTCCGACGAGGAGCTCGCGAGCCAGGACTCCAGCCAGACCCCCGACCAGGACGGCAGCAGTGACGGCCAGAGCCAGGACGGGCAGAGCCAGGACGAGATCCCAGGGAGCACCAACCCCGGTGATATGCCCGACGGGTTCTTCGACTGGTACTCCCAGCAGCAGGAGCAGCAGCAGGGCGGTCGCTGAACCGCCGGCCGTGACCTCACGGCGTTGAGCCGCCGGTGGCGGTGTCCCGGACATTCCCCTGTGTCCCGGGCACCGGCCACCGGCCCCACCGTCCCGGCACCACCCCTGGGTGCCTGGACTGCATGGGCCGACCAACGGCCCGCTGTTCCGGCGCCTCCTGGGCGCTGGGACCGAAGGAGCCGGCGCCACCCCCTGGGCGCCGGCTCCTCCTGCATGCGTCGGTGCGGGGCTTCCGGGCCACATGCACCGTGGTTTCGCGTGTCCGGAGGTGGCTTCGCGTGGTCCAGCACGCGAAACCACCTCCGGACACGCGAAGTCAGGGGTGTGCCTGGGCGGAGATGCGCTGGGACCAGGGTGTGCCTGGGCGGGGCGCGCCAGGGCGGTGGTGCGTCCCCGCGCTTAGCGGGTCAGAAGCCGGAACCGCGGCCGGGCATCGCGCAGCATGGAGCTCGGAAGGTGGCGGATCACCAGATCGAGGTAGGCCTCGGTGTCTCGCAGGTCCTGGTTGTCGACGTGCAGCATGCGCCAGCCGGCCCGCTCGAGGTCGTGGTCGCGACGTCGTTCGCGCAGCACGGCCGCCGTTGCCGACCCTTGCGCCGTGTACTTCTCGGCGCCGTCGTACTCGACCAGGAGTCCGGCCTCCTCGATGCCCAGGTCGGACCAGTACGTGCCGTTCGGGGTGTCGGTCCTGACCTGAGTGGCCGGCATGGCGATCCCGGCCGCAAGGATGGGAAAGCGGGCGCGCGACTCCCCGGGCGACTCCGCGCCGTCGTCGGCGAGCAGGAGGATCTCCTCGGCGCGTCGGGCGCCACGGACCCGTCCCCGCGCGGACAGTCGATCCAGGCAGAGGTCGCGCTCCGCACCCACGTGCAGCGCGGCGTCCGCAATGATGAGGGCGTCCACCGGCGGCAGCAGCAGGGCGCAGTCGGCCACCGTTCGCGCAAGCGTCGTCACGCGGACCCCCAGATGCTCGACGACGTCCTCCTCGCCCAGGACGGTGGTGTGCCTGATCACGTCCCGGGCGTGCGTCCCGCTCGGGCGGACCGGTCGGGTGACGTGGGTGCGGCCCGCACCGATCAGAGGCAGCCCCCACAGCAACGCCGCGGACGTGTGGCTGATGACCAGGTCGTCACGGCCGGCGTTCGCCAGCGCGACGGCGAAAGCGCGGGCGACGGCGAGCTCGCGGCGCAGCTCGTGATCCGTCGTCGTGGGCATGTCGATGTAGACGCCGCGCCGCACGCGCAGCCGCTGCTGGGTGAGTACCAGGGCGCGGATGACGTCGGCAGGCGCATCCGCCGCACGGAGGAGGCGAGGTGCGAGGACCGGCCGGAGCTGGACTGGGGAGGTGACACCGGGTCGTCGTGGCATGCGCCATGGTGGCGCGCGTGTGTGGGGCCGGCGGGGTTGCCCCGGTGCGCCTGTGGATACATCGCCCGACGACGGCTCCTGTGGTCAGGCGCCCCGCCTTACCACGGGTGCCCGCCCCCGCTGGGGCTGATCCTCCGCTGATGCTGACCTCCGCTGGGGCTGATCCTCCGCTGATGCTGACCTCCGCTGGTGCCGATCCTCCGCTGGTGCTCATCCTGAGTTCGCGTGTCCGGTGGTGGGTTCGCGTGCTGGAACACGCGAAACCACCGTGGCGCACGCGAAGTCAGCAGTGGCCCGCAGCCAGCGGCCAGTAGCTCGCGGCCAGCCGACAGGGCCGCCTTGCGGTTAGGCCGAGCCGAGGGCGTGCTGCATGGGCTCCAGCTTCGCCTCGGTCTCAGCGAGCTCGGACGCCGGGTCGGAGGCCGCCACGATCCCGCAGCCGGCGAACAGTCGGGCGCGGTGCGGGTCGGCCGGGTCCAGCTGGGCCGAGCGCAGCGCGAGCCCCCACTCCCCGTCGCCGTCGGCGCCCAGCCACCCCACGGGCCCGGCATACCGGCCCCGGTCGAGACCCTCGAGCCGGCGGATCAGCTCCCGAGCCGCCGTCGTCGGGGTGCCGCACACCGCCGCCGTCGGGTGCAGCGCCGCCGCCAGGGCCAGGCTGCTCACCGGTTCTTGGAGCACCCCGGTCACGTCGGTGGCCAGGTGCATGACGTTGGGCAGGTGCAGCACGAAGGGCGCGTCGGGGACGTTCGTCGAGCTGCAGAACGGCTCGAGCGCCTGGGCGACGGAGGCCACTGCGTACTCGTGCTCCTCAAGGTCCTTCGAGGAGCGGGTCAGATGCGCGGCGTGCGCCAGGTCCGCGTCGTCGTCGCCCGTGCGGCGCACGGTTCCGGCGAGCACCCGCGAGATCACCAGGCCGCGTTCGCTGCGCACCAGCAGCTCGGGGGTGGCCCCGATCATGCCGTCGACGCTGAACGTCCAGCACCCGGCGTACTCCTCGGCCAGGCGCCGCAGCGGCCAGCGCGGGTCGATCGGGTGCTGCGTCCGGGCCAGCACGTCCCGGGCGAGCACCACCTTGTCGACCATCCCGGCGCGAATGCCCGCCACGGCCTGCCCGACGGCGTCGCACCACTCGCGCGCGTCGAGCGAGCCGGGGGTGAAGGTCACGGCGCCCGGTGCCGGCACCGGCGTGCGGCGGAGTGTGGGCGCGGCAGCCTGCGCGTCCGGATCCAGCGACAGCGTCGTCATCCACGCGTCCGCGCCGCGGCGCCCGACGACGGTTTCCGGCACCACGAGCACGCTGTCCGCGGCGGAGGCGTCGTCGAATGCGAAGGTGCCGAACGCCACGGGCCCGGTGCCGGGCAGCCGGACGTCGTCGCGGACGTCGGCGTGGCGCACAAGTGCATGCCAGGCACGTTCGGCGTCGGCCATCCGGTCCGCGCCGGTGGTGGTGACGCGGGCGACCTCGCCCCAGCCGACGATCCCCTCACCGCGCCGGACCCAGCTCAGCGGGGCCCGGGGGTCGAGCAGGTCCCACAGGGCGTGCACGTCGTGTTCGGAGAGGTCGAGGCGCACGGTGCGCGCGACGAGGCGACCGGTGCCGGCCGGGGTGCTGTTCATCGCCGTCGATCCTAAGTCCCGCACCGGCTCGGGCACGCACCCGGGGCGGGCGCGAAGGCTGGCCCGCGTCATCGTCCGGCCGGCCGGGGTGAGAACATGGGCCTCATGTCGCGAGCCACCCTGGAGAAGAAGCCCCGCGAGGTCGCCTCGATGTTCGACGGGATCGCTCGTCGCTACGACCTCACCAACGCCGTGATCTCGCTGGGCCAGGACCGGCGCTGGCGCAAGCACACCGTCGACGCGATCGGCGCGCTGCCCGGCGATGCCGTGCTCGACCTGGCAGCCGGAACCGGGACGTCCTCGGAGCCCCTGGCCGCCGACGGCGTTCGGGTCGTGCCGTGCGACTTCTCCCTGGGCATGCTGCAGGTCGGCAAGAAGCGCCGTCCGGACCTGAGCTTCGTGGCCGGGGACGCGATGCACCTGCCGTTCGCCGACGAGAGCTTTGACGCCGTCACCATCTCCTTCGGGCTGCGCAACGTCGTGGACACGAGAGCCGCGCTGCAGGAGATGCTCAGGGTGACCCGCCCGGGCGGGCGCGTGGTGATCAGCGAGTTCTCGAAGCCCCCGTGGGCCCCGTTCCGCACGGTGTACACCGAGTACCTGATGCGCGCGCGTCCCGTGATGGCGAGGGTGGTCACCGAGGATCCCTCGTCCTACGAGTACCTGGCCGAGTCGATCCGCACGTGGCCGGACCAGGAGGGTCTCGGCCAGATCATGCTGCGGGCCGGCTGGTCCAAGGTGGCCTACCGCAACCTCACGGGCGGCATCGTGGCACTGCACCGCGGGACCCGCCCGGCCTGAGCTGGGGGCCTTCCGCGCGTGGGATCGCGTGTGGGCACCCGGTTCGCGTGCTGGATCACGCGAAGCCGGTGCCGGGGCGCGAAAGCAGCGCTGTCAGCGGGAGGTGGGGGTGCCCAGGGGGAGGAGCGGGCGTCCAGCAGGCCAGGCAGGCCCGGCGCGAGGGCTGCTGGCGGCCGGGTGGGACGTAGGTCCTGGCCGGCGCCGGGACGCGCGTGATGGCGTCCGGTCGGACCCGTCGCTTTTTCACGTTTTCCCCGGGTGGGTAAGGGTTGCCTTGCAAGACGACCCCCTCGGCGGGCGGATATAGTCGCAATCGACTTTGTGATGGGCTTCACAAGCCCCGCTGGGGGCGCTTGACGACGAGGACGTGGCGATGGCGATGGGCAAGGACGACGATGCGGATGTCATCGTCGTCGGTGCCGGCCCTGCCGGCGCGGCGACGGCGCACTACTGCGCGTCCGCGGGACTCAGCGTCGTGGTGCTCGAGAAGTCCGGGTTCCCGCGGGACAAGATCTGCGGCGACGGCCTGACCCCGCGCGCGGTCAGCGAGCTCGTGAAGATGGGCGTGCCGACCCGGGCCGAGGACGGCTGGATCCGGAACAAGGGACTGCGCGTGATCGGCGGCGGGCACCAGATCGAGATCCCCTGGCCCGAGCTGTCCTCCTACCCGTCCTACGGCATGGCCCGTGCCCGCACCAGCTTCGACCAGACCCTCGCCGAGCACGCCCGCGCCACCGGCGCGAAGGTCCGCGAGCACACGCTCGTGACCGGCCCGGTGCTGGACGAGCGCAGCGGGCGCGTGGTGGGTGTCACGACCCGGGCCACGGACAGCAGGGGTCGGCGCGTGGGGGACGAGGAGACGCTGCGCGCCCCCGTGGTCGTGGCCGCCGACGGCGTCTCGGCCCGCATGGCGACGGCGCTCGGCATCGAGAAGCGCGACGACCGCCCGCTGGGCGTCGCGGTGCGCACCTACTTCCGCACGCCACGTCACGACGACGCCTGGATGGAGTCCCAGCTCGAGCTGTGGGAGGGAGCACCGGGCGACTCGGCGCTGCTGCCGGGTTACGGCTGGATCTTCGCGCTGGGCGACGGCACCGCGAACGTGGGGCTCGGCTCGGTGAGCTCGACGGCGGCCGCCACCAAGATCGACTACAAGGCGCTGTTCGCCACCTGGATGGCCAACGCCCCGGCCGAGTGGGAGTTCACCCCGAAGAACCAGATCGGCCCCGTGCGCGGCGCCGCGCTGCCGATGGGCTTCAACCGCCCGCCGCTCT
>JBQGOU010000067.1:10873-12585 GCA_052086865.1 Cellulomonadaceae bacterium | reverse complement strand
CCCGCGGGCCCCTGTGGGTGGTGGGCGGGGGGGGCGCCGCCCCCCGCGTTCGGGGGCCCGGGCGCCGACGGCGGACAGGGTCAGGATCCCTCGACGGAACCGATCTCCGGGAAGGCGGGCGCCTCGGTCAGGCCCGTGCGGTCGCCGATGGTGACCTGCCACAGCTCGGCCCAGGTGCCGTCCTCCTCGATCTGGCGCAGCCAGTCGTTGATGAACTCCTTGGCGTCGGAGTCCTTGTTGACGCCGATGCCGTAGTTGTCGCCCGGGCCGAACTGCTCGCCCACGATCTTGACGTCGTCGTTGGCGACGACGGCGTTGAGCAGCAGTCCTTGGTCGATGACGTAGGCGTCGGCGCGGCCCTGCTGGACCGCGGCCAGCGCCTGGACATTGTCGGGCAGCTCGAGGATCTCCGCGTCAGGGGCGAACTCCTCGAGGATGGTCACGCCGGTTGAGGCGGCCTGCGTGGCGACGATCTTGCCGGCCAGGTCCTCCACCGAGGTGATGTCGGTGTTGTCGGCCGCGACCAGGATGCCGGTCTGCGAGGTGTAGTACGGCCCGGCGAAGCCGATGCGCTCGGCGCGCTCGGGGGTGATCGAGTACGTCGCGAAGACGACGTCGACCGTGTTGTTGACCAGCAGGTCCTCACGGGTGTCCACGGACACCTGGACGAGGTCCGTGCTCACCTCGCCCAGGATGTACTTCGACAGCAGCTGGGAGAGCCCGGCGTCGAAGCCACGGGTGGTTCCCGTCGCGGGGTCGTGCAGCGAGAACAGCTCCGAGGTCTCGGTTCCGCCGACGGTCAGGGTGCCGGACTCCTTGACCGCGGCGGCCCAGGCGTTGGCCTCGATCGTCGCGTCGTCCGCCACGGTGCCGGCGTCCAGGATGGCCTGGTAGTTCGCCGCGAGGTCGGGCGCATCGGCAGTCGCTGTGGTCTCCCCACCGGTGCCGGTCGTCTCCGGGGTGCTGTCCTCCTCCTCGGGGCTGCAGGCCACGAGGGACGTGGCGGCGAGCGCGGCGATGGCGAGCGCGGCCAGGCGCCGGCTTCGTCCTGGGATGGTCATGTTTCCTCCGTTGGTCGGACCCGATGAGGGTGTCGCGCACGCTACACAGCGTCAGCAGGGGGCCGCTTGCGGGTTCTCAGCGACCGAGACGGACGTCACGATCGCATAACGCGGGGGCGCTCAGATCGTGGCCACCGACCCTCCGTCGACGCGATAGTTGGACCCGGTGACGAAGGAGGACCGTGCCGAGCACAGGAAGGCGATCACGGAGGCGACCTCCTCGGGCTCCCCGCGGCGCTTGAGCTCGAGGAACGGGCGTTCGGAGGCCAGGAACGTCCGGATCGCCTCGGGACGGTCCACGCCGAGCTCGCGCGCGCGGGTGTCCATCATCGCGTCGGTCATCGGGGTGTGGATGAAAGCGGGGGAGACGCAGTTGATCAGCAGCCCCTCACTGGCATAGGTGCGAGACATCCCCTTGGCGAGCGCGAGCACACCCGCCTTGGCCGCGTCGTAGGGGAGCTCGTCGGCATAGGGCTGCACGCCGTTCTCCGAGGAGAGCAGGACGATGCGGCCGTGGCCGCACCCGCGCAGGTCCTCCAGGAAGGTCCGGACCGTGCGGACGGGACCGAGCAGATCGGTGTCGAGCGTGTCGACCCAGCCCTGGTCGTCGATCTCGTGGAACAGCCCGGTGGCCCCGGTGACCCCCGCGCA
>JBQGOU010000067.1:664-10863 GCA_052086865.1 Cellulomonadaceae bacterium | reverse complement strand
CACCATGCGCGGCATGACGAGCGGCTGACGTCCTTCCACCATCGCGGCGGCGCTCGACACCCTCATGATCGCCCCGAGCAGACGCTTTCCGGTCACGACCCCCGCGTTGTTCACCAGGATGTCGACGGGGCCCACGGCCTCGTGCACCGCCCGGCGCAGATCCGCCAGCTGCGCCAGGTCGGTCACGTCGCAGACGAGACCGTGGGCGCGGCCGGGCACGTCGAGCCGCGCCACCGCCTCGTCCAGCTCGGGTGCGTCACGGCCTACCAGCACGACCGTCGCGCCGTTCGCCGCCAGCTCGCAAGCGGTCTGCCAGCCGATGCCGGATCCGCCGCCCGTGATCAGTGCGACACGTCCGTCGATTCCCAGATCCATCGTCGTTCCTCTCCTCGGGGTGGGTGCGATGTGGTGGGCGCCGGGGCCCGCGGTCAGGCCGGCAGCGCGACACTGCCGCGAAGCGCGCGCGGATCCGCACTGCGGGCCTCGGAAATCGTGCGTCGCGCGGCGTCGCGGGCGGCCGAGGCGTCCCAGCGGTCGTCCACGTTCCACAGCAGCACGCCGACGACGGGGTGCGGTGTGGCAGCCTCGTCGACGTAGTAGACGACGCCGGTGTCGCCCGCTTCGGACCAGTCCTCGACGGTGCGCAGGCTCGCGTCGAGAGAGCCCAGGGCCTCGTACCGCGTGCCGAAGACCTGGGAGTAGAAGTAGGGGGTGTACGCATAGGGCTCGTCCGCCCCCGCCATGTTTCGTCCGGCCTGGCGGCCCATGTGCTCGGCGTTGTCGACGTGCTCGACGCGACGGCGCCCGCAGATCGCGTCGGGATAGCGCGCGACGTCGCCTGCCGCGTACACGTGCGGCGCGCTGGTGCGCAGCCGGTCGTCAACGCTCACGCCGTCGTCGACGGTGATTCCGGCACGGCGCGCGAGCCCGTCGTTCGGCTCGATCCCCACGCCGACGACGACGGTGGGCGCACTCAGGCTCGTCCCGTCCGAGAGGGTGAGCTCAACCCCTCCGGGGACGGTGCGCGCCTGCTGGACCCTGGCGCCGGGGTGCAGATGCACCCCGGCGCGGGCATAGCTGTCGTGGAACCGCTGGGCGAGCCGGGGCGGAAACACCGAGCCGCCCAGGACCTCCTGCGGGAAGACCAGCGTGGTGACCGTCTCGTTCTGGACGAGGGCGGCGGCGAGCTCGGTGCCGATGAAGCCACCGCCGACGACGGTGACGGAGCGGTCGTCCCCGCAGCGTTTGCGCAGCCGCCGGTAGTCCTGCACCGTACGAAAGTCGATCTCGGCGCCTGCGGCGTCGGCGTCCGGCCCGGACCCGCCTGCGGCCGGGAGCCCGCGCGGGGTTCCGCCGGTGGCCAGCAGAGCGGTGCCATAGCCGAACGTGCGACCGTCGTCGGCCGTCACCGTGCGGGCCTCCGGGTCGAGCGCCACGGCGGCGGTCCCGGGGTAGCGGACCGCGCCGGTGTCCGGCTCGGTGCCCATCCAGATGTCCTCGAAGGGGAAGCCGGGGTCTGTCCAGAGCTTCTTGGACAGCGCCGGACGGGTGGCGGGCGGGTCCTGCTCGGCCGCGAGGATGCCGATCGAGCCCTCGGCGTCGAGCTCGCGGATTCCGCGCGCGGCCGCGTCTGCGACCATCCCGCCGCCGATGACGAGGTAGTCGTAGGCCGTGTGCGGGGCGGCGGGGGTGGGTTGGTCCGGCATGGTGCGACCTCCGAGGTCGGGAGCAAGGGTGTCCTGCTCCATCCGACGCCTGCTCGGCGAACGGCGCAACATCTCGGCGCGTGTTGCGTGTTGCGTGTCGCGTGTCGCGTGTCGCGTGGTGTGGCGCCGTTCCGCGCGCGGCCTGCGCGGCATACGGTGGGCAGATGACCACCACCACCGCCGCTGCACTCGCCACCGGGGCCGCCGTCGTCCTCGCGGCCGGTTCCGACGCGGCCTCGCGGGAGCTGCTCACCCGGCCGCTCGGGGACAGCACCGTCGCACAGCTCGCCCTCGCGAATGTCCGGACCCTGTTCCGACCCGAGCGGATCGTGGTCGTGGTCGCGGCGGGCGACGAGCGGCTGCGCCAGCTGCTGGGGGAGGACCTCGTGTACGTCGAGCAGGACGAGGCGCTCGGCACCGGGCACGCCGTGGCCGCGGCCCGGCACGCGGTGCCCGAGGATGCCGGCATCCTGCTCGTGGCCTATGCGGACACCCCGATGCTGCGCCCGGACTCGCTGCTCGGCCTGGTCAACCGGCACCTGCTCATCCACGGCGACTTCTCCCTGCTGACCGCCGTGGTCGATCAGCCCCTGCCCTACGGACGCATCGAACGCGATGCGCGCGACTGGGTCTCGGGCATCGTCGAGCGCGAGGACCTCGACGACGACACGGAAGGCACCCACGAGATCAACGTGGGCGCCTACGTCGCCGAGCCCCGTGCGCTGTTCGCCCAGATCGACGCGCTGGCCGCACGTGGCGAGCACCGCTTGACCGAGGTGGCGCGCCGGTTCATCGCCCAGGGCGACACGATCGTGTCCTACCAGATCTACGACACCGACGAGGTCCAGGGCATCAACACCGAGGAGGAGCTGCGCACGGCCGCGGACATCGTGCTCCGGCGCCTGTTCACCCCCACCAAGAACACGGACACGCGCATCGTCTTCGGGACGGGCGGGTGGCGCGCGATCATCGGCGAGGGCTACACGCTTGCGAACGTGCGCCGGCTGTGCCAGGCGATCGCGAACGAGGCGACGCGGCGGCGGATCGAGCACCAGGGCGTCGTCATCGGCGGCGACCGCCGGTTCCTGTCGCGCGAGTCCGTCGAGGCGGCCGCCGAGGTCTTCGCCGGCAACAACATCCCCGTGATCTGCCTGCCCGACGACGTCCCCACACCGCTGGTGACCTTTGCCGCGCCGCACACGGGCTCGGCCTACGGCGTGGTGGTTACCTCCTCGCACAACCCGCCCGACTGGAACGGGATGAAGGTGTTCCGCGGCGATGGCTCGCTGCCCCTGGACGAGGAGACGGATCGCTTCCAGGACGAGGCGAACGCCCTGAGCGTCGAGGACGTGATCACCCTCGACATCGCGCTCGCCCGCAAGGCCGGGATCGTCCTCGACGAGGCGTTGACCGACCCCTACGTCGACGCGATCGAGGGCGTGGTGGACGTCGCGGCGGTCCGTGGATCCGGGCTTCGGGTGATCGTCGACCCGATGTACGGCACGTCCCAGCTCACCCTCGGCACGATTCTCGGGGACATGCGGGTACGGGCCGAGTTCATCCACGACGCCCACAACCCGCTGTTCGGGGGCGTTGCGCCCGCGCCTGACCGGCACCGGCTGAACGCACTCATCGACATGATCAGCACCGGTGCCGGGCGCTACGACCTCGGCATGGCGACGGACGGGGACTCCGACCGGATCGGGATCGTCGACGAGACCGGGGAGTACATCACCACCAACGACCTGCTGCTGCTCCTGTACTGGTACATGCACGAGGTGCGCGGCCAGCGTGGCGGCGTGGTGCGCAACATCGCGACCACGCATCTGCTCGACCGGCTCGCCCGGCACTTCGGTGAGGAGCACCGTGAGGTGAAGGTGGGCTTCAAGCACGTGGTTGCGGCGATGGAGGAGATCGACGCCGTCCTGGGCGGGGAGTCCTCGGGAGGGCTGACCATCCGCGGCTGGATCCTGGGTAAGGACGGGATCTTCGCGTGTGCGCTCGTCGTGGAGATGCTGGCGCGCACCGGCAAGCGGATCTCCGAGCTGCGCGAGCAGGTGTATGCGATCACCGGGCGGCTCTACGCGCTCGAGGAGAGCGTTCCCGCAACACCCGAGATGCGGGTCGCTGTGCCCCGTCGCCTGCGCTCGGAGCCGCTCACCGAGGTCTGCGGCTACCCGGTGGTGGGGCTCGACCACCTGGACGGGACCAAGATCCTGCTCGAGGACGACAACTGGGCGCTGCTACGGTTCTCCGGCACCGAGCCGGTGCTGCGCACCTATGTCGAGGCGGACACCCCGGCCAAGGCGGCCGAGCTGCTGGGGTGGCTGCGCCGCTTCGCCACGGCCTGAGCCGCGCGCTGCGCGCTGCGCGCCGGGAACGCACCGGGCCGCACGGCATTCGGTAGCCTGCGTCTGTGACGACGACACCGGATCTGACGACGACAGACCTCGGGACGGTTGTGGGTCTGCTCGACGAGCGCTACCCGCCGCGCACGGCGGAGCCCTGGGACGCCGTCGGCCTGGTCGTGGGAGACCCGGCTGCGCCCGTGCGCCGGGTGCTGTTCGCGGTCGATCCCGTGGCCACGGTCGTGGACGAGGCCCTCGCCTGGGGCGCCGACCTGATCGTCACGCATCACCCGCTGCTGCTCGAGGGCGTCCACTCCGTGGCGGCGACGAGCGCCAAGGGTGCGCTCGTGCACCGGATGATCCGCGGGGGCTGCGCCCTGTACGTCGCGCACACCAATGCCGACGCCGCGCACCGCGGGGTAGCCGACGCGCTCGCGGGCGTCCTCGGGCTGACCGATCTGGTCCCGCTGGTGCCCGGGCCGGATCAGGAGCTCGACAAACACGTCGTGTTCGTGCCCGACGCCGACGCTGTGCGGCTCATCGACGCGCTGTCCGCAGCAGGGGCCGGGGCGATCGGCGATTACTCGCGGTGCGCCTGGAGCGCGCGGGGCACCGGAACGTTCCTGCCCGGTGCCGGGGCCCACCCCGCGGTCGGACTCGTCCACGAGGTCACGACCGTCGCCGAGACTCGCGTGGAGATGGTCGCCCCGCGGCGGCTGCGCACCCGCGTGGTCGCGGCGATGCGTGCTGCGCACCCCTACGAGGAACCGGCGTTCGACGTCGTCGAGCTGGCTGAGCTGCCGGGCCGCACGGGACTGGGGCGCGTCGGCTCCCTCGCCCCGTCCCTGAGCCTCGGCGCGTTGGCGCAGCGGGTGGCCGAACGTCTGCCCGCCACCGCTCAGGGCGTGCGGGTGTCCGGCCCCCCGGACGCCCGTGTCGAGCGCGTCGCCGTCCTCGGCGGATCGGGCGGGTCTCTGGTCGATGCGGTCCGCGCATGCGGGGCGGATGTGTACGTCACCTCCGACCTGCGCCACCACCAGGTCTCCGAGCTGCGGGAGCAGGCGGAGTTCTCCGCGGCTCCGGGCACCCCGTTCGTCATCGACACCGCCCACTTCGCGAGCGAGTGGCCGTGGCTGGAGCTGGCCGCGCACGACCTCGGACACGATTGTGCGTGCGCGGGGGCTACGGTGGAGACCCGGGTCAGCACCCGGTGCACCGACCCCTGGACGGCGCGGCTGCCCTGCACCATCCCCATCGACCTCGGCGCCGAGAGCACCGATGCCCCCGAGAAAGGCCCCACCCCGTGACGACCGCACCGGCTCAGGACCAGCAACGACTCCTCGTCGTCCAGGGTCTGGACACCAGACTCGACCAGATCGCGCACCAGCGCGCCAACCATCCGACGGTTGCACGCCTCGCCGAGCTGGACGCCCAGCTCGCGGACCTGCACACCTCCCTGGTGACCTCGCGCACCGCGGTCAGCGACCTGCGCCGTGAGGTCGCCAAGGCCGAGGCCGACGTCCAGCAGGTGCGCGACAGGTCGCGGCGCGACCAGGAGCGGCTCGACTCCGGCGCCGTGAGCGCGAAGGACGCCCAGGCCCTCACCAGCGAGATGGAGTCGCTCGGACGCCGCCAGAACGACCTTGAGGAGATCGAGATCGAGGCGATGGAACGGCTCGAGGCGCACGAGTCCACGCTGGCCAGCGTGCAGTCGGCCTACGACGCGCTGGTCAGCGCCAAGGACGCCGTCGCCGCGGAGCAGCGCCAGGCCACGGCGGAGCTCGACGAGCAGGAGCGCACGGTGCGCGTCGAGCGCGCGACGGCGGCCGACGGCATCGACCAGGGGCTGATGGCGATCTACGAACGGTTGCGTGCCCGGCTCGGCGGCGTGGCCGTCGCCGCCCTGCGGCACGGGCGATCGGAGGCGAGCGGCATGCCGATCAGCCCGGCGGAGCTCAGCCGGATCAAGGCGCTCGGCCCGGACGAGGTCGTGTTCTGCGAGGACTCCGGGCGCATCCTGGTGCGAGGCGAGGACGCGTTCTGATGGACGCCGCCGCTCCGGGTGTCCCGGATGCCCCGGGACGCCAGGAGCGCACCGCACCGGGGCTCCCGGTGCGCCCAGCGCCGGGTGCCTTCACCCCCTTCGGGGAGGTGAGCGCTCCCGTCACCGCAGTCCTCGTCCGCCACGGGCAGACGGTGCTGACCGAACAGGGCGCGTACTCGGGGTCCTCGGTTCCCGGCCCCGGGCTGAGCGCAACCGGACGCGTCGAGGCCGCCAGGGCGGCCGACCTCGTGGCGCGCGTCGGCCGCGACGCGTGGCCGGATCTGCCCCGCCCGACGGCGTTGTTCGCCTCACCCATGACGCGGGCACAGGAGACCGCCGCGGCCATCGGACGGCGCCTCGGCCTGCGCGTCCAGCTCGACCCGGACTTTGCCGAGGCGGACTTCGGGACCTGGGAGGGCCGCACGGCGCTCGACATCGCCGCAAGCGACCCGGCCGCACTGCACGCGTGGCACCGTACGGGTGAGCAGCGTGCCCCGGGCGGGGAGTCGGTGGCCGACGTCGGCGCGCGGGTCGAGCGTGGGCTCGCGCGGCTCGCCGAGGGCCGGTCCGGCACCACCGCCGTCGTCGCGGCGCACACCATCGTGCTGCGCGCCGCCGTCGGCACGGCGCTGCACGCGCCGGTGCACACGTGGAACCAGGTCCGCATTCCACCGGGCTCGCTCGTGATCCTGCGCCGGTGGCCCGACGGCGCCACAGAGGTCACGACCAGCGGCTACGCCCCGCTGTGAGGCGTCCGTTCAGGCGGTGACCAGCTCGAGCACGCGGGCGCGTCCGCGCCCTTCGAGCAGCTGAGCGTCCAGCAGGTGCGAGCCGACAAGCTCGCGGGCGGCCGCGAGCACGCCGTCGGCGTCGCGCGGGGTGGAAGCGGCCCGGCGCAGCAGGTGGCCGGTGAGCACGCCGCGGGCGTGCTTCGCGTGGTGGGACACGACGCTGCGGCGTCCGTCGAGCTCGCGCAGCACCCGGACGCTCACGATGTCGACGTCGGCCGGGGCGCGCCAGGCGGCCGCATACGCGGCGGAGCGGCAGTCCACCACCACGTCGTCCCGGGTCCGCGCGGCCAGGACCTCGGTCAGCGCCGGTCGCCAGAAGCGGGCGAGCGACCCGGCTCCTGGCAGGTCGCAGCCCATGGACAGCCGGTAGGCGGGCACCCGGTCCAGCGGCCCGACCAGACCCCACAGCGCGGAGATGGTGCGAATGTCGTCGCGCAGCCGCGCATGCACCTCAGCCCGCGCTGCGCCGCCGGTCTCGTGCCCGCGCCCGAGCCCGGCTGCGGCGTAGAGCACGCCGGTGTAGACCGTGTGCGCGGGAGCCGCCGGAGCCTGCGCCAGGGTGCGGTTGCGCTCGACCTCGGACCGCAGCGTCGGGGGTACCCGGAGCACCTCGAGCGCGTCGGCGCGGGCCGAGGCGTCCGCAAGCGCGTCGAGAGTCTTGCGTCGGTAGGGCGTGAGCTCGGGGTCGGTGAGGGAGTCGAGGTCGACGGGGGCGCCCGCAGCGGGCGGGGTCTTGCCCTCGGAGGGCGGCAGCAGCACGAGCACGGACCCGACCCTAGCCGAGTCGTGACGGTCCGGCGGCAGGGTCCGTGGACGGTAGGATCGGCGTGCGGATGAGTCAGCCAGGCGGTCGCGTTGCGCTTCGGTGCACCGAGGAACGTCCGGGCTCCGCAGAGCAAGGTGGTGGGTAACGCCCACCCGGGGTGACCCGCGGGACAGTGCCACAGAGAACAGACCGCCGCACCGGCCTCGGCCGGGGCGGTAAGGGTGAAACGGTGGTGTAAGAGACCACCAGCGTGCCGGGTGACCGGCGCGGCTCGGTAAACCCCACCTGGAGCAAGACCAGACAGGATGCGTTCGAGGGCTGCTCGCCCGAGCATCCGGGTAGGTCGCTGGAGGCGTGCGGCAACGTACGTCGTAGATGGATGGCCGCCGCTCGGCGCCGGGGGTGACCCCTGCCGAGCACAGAACCCGGCGTATCGGCTGACTCATCCGCCTCCGTGCCGCCTCGACGGTGTGGCGGACCGCAGCGCTGCGGTGGCGCGTGCCGGATGGCGAGTGACGGGCACGTTGACGGTCGATGAATGTAAAGAGAAGGTATCCACTTGTTCGGGCTTGTGTGAGACACTGGTCGGGATCTGATCGAACGCTCAACGACGAACGAAGGACTCTCCGTGCACGGCACCACCGCAGCAGGCGGCATCCAGTTCGATGTGCTGGACGGCCGAGGACGCGTGACGATGTGGGGCGAGATCGACGTCGATCTGCGCAACCAGGCCAGCGTCGCCCTCGCGAGCTCCCTGGAGAGCAACCTTCCGGTGGTCATCGACGCGTCGCAGGTGACCTTCATCGACTCCACCGGGATCGCGTTCCTGCTCCAGTTCCACACCATCGGTCGCCAGGAGGGGATCGAGGTGCGCCTCGTGCAGCCGCCCGCCGTGGTCGCCGACGTCCTCGAGATGCTCGGCCTGGACCAGGAGCTGACCATCACCGAGTCCGCCGAGGACACAGGCAGCGGCCGACCGGCCCCCACCGCCGAGATCCCGGCGGTCTCGGTCGCCTGAGCCCCGCGGATGCGGGGCGGGCCCCTGGCAGTCGGTTCAGCCGGCCTGTTCCGCGGCAAGCGCCGCCGCACCCACGATTCCCGCACGGTTGCGCAGCTGCGCCGGGACGACGGGGGTGGTGAGCTCGAGCAGCGGCAGGAACTCCTTGTGGTGCTTGCTCACCCCACCGCCCACGACGATGAGGTCGGGGGAGAAGAGCATCTCCACGGTCTCGTAGTACCGCTGCAGCCGCTCGGCCCACTGGTGCCAGGACAGATTCTCTCGGGTCCGGGCGCTGTCCGCAGCCCGCGACTCGGCGTCGAACCCGTCGATCTCCAGGTGGCCGAGCTCCGTGTTCGGCACGAGGTGACCGTCCACGATCAGCGCACTGCCGATGCCGGTGCCGAGCGTGGTGACCAGGATCGTGCCCTGGGCCGCGCCGGCCGCACCGTACAGGGCCTCGCCGAAGCCGGCCGCGTCCGCGTCGTTGACCGCAGTGATCGACCTGCCCAGCTCGGCGGCCAGGGTGTCCTGCAGGTTCACCCCGGCCCAGGACTCGTCGAGGTTGGCGATGAACCGGATCACCCCGCGGTGGATGGGTCCCGGGAAGGCGACACCGACCGGCGTCGTGCGGGGCATGTCGAAGTGGTCGACAAGCTCCTGGATGATGGCGGTCACCGCCGCTGGGGTGGACAGT
The DNA here is from genome assembly GCA_052086865.1 of Cellulomonadaceae bacterium. Lineage (GTDB taxonomy): Bacteria > Actinomycetota > Actinomycetes > Actinomycetales > Cellulomonadaceae > Flavimobilis. The sequence continues at coordinate 1,514 of JBQGOU010000067.1, read as the reverse complement.
CCCGGCGTCGGGATGCGCAGGCGGTCGGCGGCGAAGGTGCCGGTGGTGAGATCGACCGGGGCGCCCTTGATACCGGACCCGCCGATGTCGATTCCGAATCCGACCGGGTGTGTGGTGTGTGCGCTCATGGCAGTGTCAGGATCTCCGCTCCGGCTTCAGTGACCAGGATGGTGTGCTCGAACTGGGCGGTGTGGGACCCGTCCGCCGTCACGACGGTCCAGCCGTCGTCCCACATCGTCCACTCATGGGTACCGAGGGTGAGCATCGGCTCGATTGTGAAGACCATGCCGGGCTCGATGACGGTGGCGTAGTCGGGAGCGGCGTCATAGTGCGGGATGACCAGGCCCGAGTGGAAGGCCTCACCCACACCGTGCCCCGTGTAGTCGCGCACCACGCCGTAGCCGAAGCGCCGCGCATACTTCTCGATGACGCGCCCGATCACGTTGACCTGCCGGCCCGGCGCGACTGCCCGGATGGCCCGGGCCAGCGCCTCATGGGTGCGCCCCACCAGGGCTGTGTCCTCGGGGCTCGCGGACCCGGCGCAGAACGTCGCGTTGGTGTCGCCGTGCACACCGCCCAGGTACGCGGTGACGTCGATGTTGACGATGTCGCCGTCCTGGACCTCGGTCGTGTCCGGGATGCCGTGGCAGATCACCTCGTTGATCGAGGTGCACAGGGACTTGGGAAAGCCGCGGTACCCGAGTGTGGACGGATAGGCGCCGTGGTCCAGCAGGAACTCGTGCCCGATCCGGTCGAGCTCGTCCGTGGTCACGCCCGGGGCGACAGCGGCGCCGACGGTCTGCAGTGCCTGGGCGGCCACACGTGACGCGACACGGATCCGGGCGATGGT